>JAAYBG010000030.1 GCA_012718985.1 Acholeplasmataceae bacterium | reverse complement strand
TACTATGGAGGAAATTAAAACAAATATTGAAACTGGAGTAACATTCCAACTATATTTGGGAAACGAAAACCTTGAAAAAGTGAATTATTTTGTATATTATGTAGACCAATTAGCAAAAGAAAATCACGAAGAAGTGGTATACTATCTTGATTTCGAGGATATGTCAGTTGATGACCTAACCTATATCAAAACGAAGTCGAGTATTGAAGTAGATGCTAGTTTGCCTACGATGATTTATTTTAAGCGCGATATCGTAGATAATGTAAGTAAGGCTTTTGATATTAGTTGCATAAGAAATTTAAAAGACTATGAATCTAATTATTGGCTATTATTACAAGATTATTTTAGAAATTGTTATAATTAAGGAGAACAAAAATGAGAGGATTTAAAAAGTTAATAAAATGGTCAAAGCCATACCTTCTATTGTTGCTTGTGGTCATTCTTTTAACAATAATTAATCCTTTAACATACTCGTTTGTTCCGCAATTCATAAAATATGTTGTTGATGTTATCTTAGGGGGAACCAGTTCCAATGCCGGAACGATTACGCTTCCTTCTTTTTTAATGGATTTTTTTGATTCCTATCAAGAACCATTAACAGCGATTGCTGTTGTTGGCTCAACATTGGTTTTATGGCAAATCATGCGGGGCATTACTATGTTTTTAAATGGATATGTGAAAGGAAAAATAGGTGAAGGAATCGCCTTTGATATGAGAACTAAATTATATTATCATCTTCAAGACCTATCTTATTCATACCAAAATAATGCCGATACAGGTGATTTAATTCAAAGGTGTACATCAGATGTAGACACGATTAAATCATTCCTCACTTCGCAGTTACCACAAGTTTTATATATTATTGCTTCTTTTAGTGCGGGGGCAATACAAATGTATTTTATTAATCGAACAATTATATTGGTAACGCTATGTGTTGTGCCGATTAGTTTGGTATCTTCAATTATATATTTCCGTTATGTACGGAAGAAATTTGAAGAAATAGAAGAAGTAGAGGCAAATATGACTACCGTTTTGCAAGAAAATGTCAATGGTGTTCGAGTAGTAAAGGCATTTGCTCGTGAAAAATATGAAATCGATAAGTTTAATGAAAAGAATGCTATTTATCGTGATGAATCGCAAAAACTGAATAATGCTATGGGTTTTTACTGGGGAGCCAGTGATTTCCTGACGATGATGCAATATACAGTTACTATAAGTGTCTGTGTTTATCTGGCAAAGAACGCTTTGGTCTCAACAGGTGATATTATCGCATGTATGATGTATATTGGTATGTTGGTATATCCTATTCGTGGATTGGGAAGAATTATCGGTGATTTTGGTAAATCAACAGTAGCTGCTCAGCGAATTGACGAAATCTTAGCCGAACCAAGCGAGTATTTAGATGATGGAACATTAGAACCTGTAATAAACGGGAATATTAAATTTGCCAATGTCTCTTTTAAATTTAGTGATACGGATAAACATTTATTAAAAAATGTCAATTTTGAAATAAAATCAGGAGAGACAGTGGCAATTATTGGGAAAACAGGTAGTGGTAAATCGACAATTGCCAATATTTTAGTGAGAATGTTGGATTATCATCAAGGGCAAATTATCATTAACGGAGTAGAATTAAGGGATATTAAAAAACAATGGGTACGCAAAAACATTGGTATTATTCTTCAAGATCCGTTTTTATACGCAAAAACAGTGTTAGAAAATATTAAAATTGGTAATCGCCATTTGGATAATGATCAAGTATTTCAAGCGGCTAAGACAGCAGCGATTGATAAAGATATTGAAAACTTTGTTTCTGGATATGATACTTTAGTCGGTGAAAAAGGGGTTACTTTATCTGGTGGTCAAAAACAAAGAATTTCCATTGCCAGAATGTTAATTTTGAATAAACCAGTTTTGGTGTTTGATGATTCATTAAGTGCTGTAGATACAAAAACAGACTTGATGATTAGAAACGCCTTAAAGATAAAGGATAAAAATTTAACTTCGATTATCATTACTCATCGTATTACAACCGCCAAAGAAGCAGATAAGATTATTGTTTTAGAAAATGGTGTGGTAAGCGAAATAGGAACACATAAAGAATTAGCTCAAAAAGAAGGTTTGTATAAGCGACTTTGGGATATCCAGGGAGCATTGGAAAGTAAGTTTCTGGATATTGTTGAGGGAGGTGAGAGCAATGAATAGTTTTGAAGAACAAGATTTTTCTTCAGAAAAGTTTAGTGCTGGTATATGGAAGAAGATATTGAAGCTAGTTATTAAAAGGACGAAACCTTTAATATTTTTAATCATTTTCGTGATTGGACTGGCTGTATTAGATATTCTTTATCCCTTATTGAATAAGTACGCCATTGAAGAATTCTTCACCAAGCAAAATTTTACAAATATTAAACTGTTTATCGGTGCTTATTGTTTAATAGCTATTGGTTATGGTGTTGTAGTTCATGGTTTTATCAAGATGGCTGGCTTAGTTGAAGTTGAAGTAGGTTACGAACTTCGCCATGAAGCCTTTGTAAAATTACAACTATTACCTTTTTCTTATTATGATAAGACTCCTGCAGGTTGGATTATGGCGCGTTTAACTTCTGATTCGCGTCGACTTGCTGGCATTATTTCTTGGGGAATTGTAGATATGTTATGGGGTTCGCTAACTATGGTTGGCATTCTTGTTCTCATGTATTTTGTCAATTGGAAATTGGCGTTAATCATAACTTTCTTGCTACCTATTTTAGTAGTAGTTAGTATATATTTTAGAAAGAAAATATTAATATCTTATCGTGGTGTCAGAAAAACGAACTCTAAAATAACAGCTAGTTATAATGAAGGTATTTTGGGAAGTAAAACAACAAAAACCTTAGTTCTTGAGGAAGATCGCAATCGCGAATTCAATGAATTGTGTAATAAAATGCGCAAAGATTCCATTAAAGCGATTGCCTATTCATCTCTATTCTTTCCTATTTTATTGGTAATCAGCTATATTGCTGTTGCGATTACTTTAAGAGCGGGTGGATATTTGATTATTGTTGAGGGGGTAATAGGAATATCAACCTTGTATTTCTTCATTTCTTGTACCACTCAATTTTTTGACCCTATCATGCAAATTGCGCGAATTTTGGCTGAGTTCCAACAAGCTCAAGCTTCGGCTGAAAGAATCTTGTCGCTAATAGAAACGAAACCAGATATCTTTGATAGTCAAGAAGTAGAAGAGAAATATGGAACTTTATTAGAGCCAAAAACAGAAAATTGGGAAGAATTGAAAGGAAAAGTCGTCTTTGAACAGGTAACATTTCAATATCAAGGGGGAGAAAAAGTCCTGGAAGACTTCAATTTAACAGTTCCAGAAGGAACATCAGTCGCTTTGGTCGGTGAAACGGGGGCAGGTAAATCAACGATTGTCAACCTTGTTTGTCGTTTCTACGAGCCAACAGCAGGAAAAATTTTGATTGATGATGTCGATTATAAAGAGCGTTCGCTTGCCTGGTTACATAATAATTTAGGGTATGTGTTGCAAACACCACATCTATTCAATGGGACGATTATGGAAAACATCCGTTATGGTCGATTAGATGCTACTGATGATGAGGTTAAAGAAGCAGCAAAAGCGGTTAGTGCCGATGAATTTATTGTTGGTTTTGAAAAAGGATACGATACGAATGTCGGCGAAGGTGGTACAAAGCTATCTGTAGGGCAAAGACAACTGATTTCTTTTGCCAGGGCATTGCTTGCAAATCCGCGAATTTTAATTCTCGACGAAGCAACTTCATCGATTGATACAAAAACAGAAGAACTCATTCAAGGTATCATTAATCGGTTGTTGAAGGGAAGAACGAGCTTTGTTGTTGCTCATCGTTTATCAACAATCATCGCTGCGGATATGATACTTGTCATCAAAGATGGGAAGATTATCGAGCAAGGAACGCATGAAGAATTGCTCGCTTTAAAGAAGGAATACTTCGAATTATATCGCAATCAATTTATTAATGAGCAAATTGAAAAAAGTAAGTACGCATAAAAAGGGTAATAAAAAAACCCTTTTTCTTTTTTTAAAAAAGAAAGAGGAAATGGCGATTAACCAGAATAAGAGCTCTCGCGTAAACTTATTAAGAGAATGGCTAAAAAACGATTGAAACGCAAATAAAAAGGGTAAAAAAGCCTTTTAAACGGGTGATTCTTGAAAAAAGTCAAAAATCTTGAAAAAAGGCAAAGATTATAGTAAAATAGAACAAGGAGGATAAAAATGATGAAATGTATCTTTATTTACAATCCAGCAAGTGGTCGTGGACAAATTGTTAATCAAACGAACTACATAGCAAAGAGATTAAGAGAAGTTTACGATGTTGTTGATGTCTATCCTTCTAAGTCTTCTCGAGACATTACTGAAGTAACCATTAAGGCTTGCGAGAAATACGATGCGATTATTTTTTCTGGCGGGGACGGGACATTTAACGAAGTTGCGATGGGCGTTGCATCTTGTGATCGTCGACCACCGCTTGGTTATATTCCTCAAGGAACAACAAACGATATTGCCAGAAATTTGCGCATTCCTCGTAATGTAAAGGGAGCTTTAAAGGTTATTTTGGCGGGTAAAACAATAAAACATGATGTTGGTAAGATAAATGATCATTATTTTGTTTATGTAGCAGCAATCGGAGCTTGTACTGGAACAAGTTATACGACAAAACATGAAGAAAAACGACTGTTAGGGCGTTTAGCATATGCCAGAAATGGAATCAATGAGTTTTTTACTACTCCTTTATCAAAAGTAAAAGTGATTTCTGAGGATAAAAGCATTGAAACTACGGCACCATTGGTGTTAGTACTGAATTCGATTAGTGTAGGTGGCATGCCATTTAATCGTTATGGTCATTTAAATGATGGACTTTTCGATGTGATTTTAGTAAATAATGATAGGAGTAAAGGAAGACTCAACATCATCAAACTATTTCTATCGCGAATTTTAGGATTAAGGAAGGCAAAAGAAGCAATCGCTCTACATGCGAGTAAATTCAGGATTGAAATAGATGGAGAACAAACATGGTGTATTGATGGCGAAGAAGGTCCAAAAGGCAGTGTTGATATTGAGAACCTTCATAGCCACTTAACAATTTTTGCCCCAAAGCGAAAAGCAAAGAGCCAAGAAAAAAGATAGAGGTGTCATATGTTCGATAAAAAAGACGCAATAAAATTATGGGAAGCGGAAATGGGAAATACGGAGTACGCTTACGATTTTAGCGGAAAGAAGATAAAAAAAGCTGATTATATGGAAAACAACGAAGTAGGCTGGGTAGTAACCTATTTGAAACCAATTGAATTAGGTGGACCAACTCACATTGGCAACACCATCATTATGCACCAACGAACATTGGAGGAAAAGGGATTAAACTATCCTAATTTTATCATTGTTGGTCAAGAATATACTGTCAAATATGATGAAAAAGGTGATTTTTATTATGTTGAGAAGGTATTATCCGATGATGAGGATGATGATTCCTATTTTATTTAAAAAAATGAGTTACTATCAATAAGTAACTTTCTTTTTTCAAAAAGGAGGCAATTATGAGAATTATTGCTGGTAAGCATAAAAGTAGAAAGCTAGTAGC
>JAAYBG010000029.1 GCA_012718985.1 Acholeplasmataceae bacterium | reverse complement strand
CAGCAACTGCTACCGAAGATTATTACAGTGAAGATTATGGAAACTACACAATTACAGTTAAGTTAATCATCAGTAATCCAGACCCTACAAAAGATCCATTATTTAGCGGTACTGTTACTTTAAAAACCATTAAACACATGGCTTATGAGGCAGTTGAAGCCGCTTGTGCAGCAAAAAGCATTGAAATTGTCGGCTTAAATGGCTACTCAAGTTTTGTAAGTAGCATTGCAGGTGTTGGCTATGTAGATAATGGTAACGGAACTTATTCATCTTGGAGTACCACGATTAATGGCAAGTTTTCTGCTGGCGTTGGTGCACAACAATTAAGAGATGGCGATTTATTCGAAATTACTTATGTGACACAAGACATTACTTGGTAAAAAAATTATTTTATGAAAATGATTCTGGTATGTAGCGGAAGGCAATGGGTCTTCCGCTAGATATCTCAAAATTATGAGGTAAAAAAATGAAAAAAACAATCATAAGATTAATAATCCTAGTTCTATTTGTTTTTATTACTATTTCAACTTTGGGTTGTGGTGATGAAAAAGAAGTTATAAATGATGGTAGTACTGATGGAATAACGAAGGTATGCTTAATTATCAATGGTAATTTAGGCGATAAATCTTTTTTTGACTCCGCTAATGAAGGCATTAAAATGATTAATAATAGCCATCCGGAAATCGTAACTACAGTAAAAGAAATCGGTCAAAATACCAGTAACTGGGAATCTTCGCTAAGAGAGGTATGCGAATCGAGCGAAAAGTATGATTTAATTATTGTTGGGACTGATCAAATGCGAGAAAAACTCCAGAGAATTGCTCCGTTATATCCTGGGAAAAAATTTATTATATTTGATGCAGATATTAATAAAGAAGCAAAAGGAAAAACTTTTAACAATGTTTATTCAATTAAGTATATGCAAAATGAAGGTTCTTTCCTAGCTGGTGTTTTAGCCGCTTCTTGGTTACAACAGTTGCAACCAACTCAAGGCGTTAAAAAAGCTGGTTTTGTTGGTGGTTTAAAATCCGATATTATCAAGGATTTTGCCGTTGGTTATTATCAAGGAATTCAATATATCAATTCACTGAGTGGATATATCAAAACGGAAACGTATAGCTCTTATGTCGGTGGATTTACCGATAGTACTACTGGAAAAGCTCAAGCACTGAGTCAATATAATAATGGAGCGGAAATTATTTTCCAAGCTGCATCCCAATCTGGTTTAGGTTGTATTGATGCTGCTAGTGAGTTATATAAAACGAAAGCAATTAAAAAATATATCATCGGAGTCGATAGTGATCAATACCATTATTTTTCAACTGGTGACACAGCCGATTTAGATAAGGCTCGTCGCATTGTAACAAGTGTTTTAAAAAGGGTAGATTTATCGCTATTTAATGCAATTTTAGAATTTCAAGCGAATACATTAGAGTTTGGAAAAGTTGTTGAAATGGGGTTAAATACCATTATTGATGGTCAATCGGTAATTGGATTGGCAAAGAATGATTATTATCTGCAAATTGTTCCTCAAGAAATTCGTGAATTGATTGACGAAATTGAACTGAAAATAATTAACGGAGAAATTACTGTTGACTCAACTTATGATTTAACGTTAGCAGAGTTCAACGCTATCGAAGATGATGTCAAAGTAAAATAAAATAGCTATGAAAAAAACGATAATTAAAATGACAAATATTTTCAAAATATATGATAATGGCATTGTTGCTAACAACAATGCTTTTATCGAAATTTTTGCTGGTGAAATTCATGCGCTTGCTGGTGAAAATGGAGCTGGTAAAAGTACGCTAATGAAAATACTATATGGTTTAGAAAAACCAACCAGTGGTCAAATTTATCTTAATGGCCATGAAGTGAAAATCACTTCTCCATTGGTTGCGAATAGTTTTGGAATTGGTATGGTTCATCAACACTTTATGCTAGTAAATGAATTGACGGTTGCTGAAAATATTTTTTTAGGGCAGGAAATTACCAAGAATTTCATGATAGATCGTAAAAAAACAAAAGAAGCAGTGGTAAAATTAGCAGAAAAATTCGGTATGAGTATTGATCCAGAAGAAAAAGTTGGAAATTTGTCAATCGTTCAAAAGCAAAAAGTAGAAATTTTAAAAGTATTGGCAAGAAATGCAAAAATAATAATTTTTGATGAGCCAACTGCTGTGTTAACCCCACAAGAAACGCAGGAGTTTTTTACTCAACTAGAATTATTGAAAAAACAAGAATATACAATCATTATCATTACTCATAAATTAAAGGAAATAAAACAAATTTGTGATCGGATTACCATTATGAAAAATGGTAGATTTATTGGTATGTTTGATGTTAATGCATTATCAGAAGCAGAAATATCAAGGTTGATGGTAGGTAGAGATATTGTTCAAGAAGTGAATAAACCCAGTAGGAAAAGGGGAGATATCGTTTTAACTGTTAATCATTTATCAAAAATTACCAGCAGTGGTAAAATGCTCTTAAATGATGTTTCTTTTACCTGTAGACAAGGTGAAATTGTTTGTTTATGCGGTGTTGAAGGAAACGGTCAAAGAGAATTAGTGGATATCATTACAGGATTTGATCAAGATTATTCAGGTCAAGTTATGATTAAAAATCAGAATATAAATAAAAAAACTATTAAGCAAATTCGAGATATGGGAGAATCTCATATTCCAGAAGATAGAACTCTTTATGGTGTTGATTTAGCATCTTCAATTGCTGATAATTTAATTTCTATTGCATTAACAGATGTTAGTAATGGAATTTTCATCAACAAAAAAAGAGTAGAAGAAGTATCTGAAGAAGGGATTAAGAACTATCAAATCAAGTGTGAAAATGCAGCTCAAAAAGTGGAGATGTTATCGGGCGGAAACATGCAAAAAGTGGTTGTGGCTCGCGAAACCAGGAAAACCCCAAGCCTTTTAGTGGCTAATCAACCGACCAGAGGTGTTGATATCGGGGCTATAGAATTCATCCATAAAAAAATAGTGGATTTATCTTGCGATAAAACAGCCGTGTTGTTGGTTAGTTCCGATTTATCTGAAGTGTTTCGCTTGGCGGATAAAATCATTGTCTTTTATGCTGGTAAGATAGTAGCAAAGATAACCAATGTAAGTGAGATTACCGAAGAAGAACTAGGTTTATACATGCTTGGATTAAAGTCTATGGACGAGGTGCAAGATGTCTGAGAGAAAAAATGTAGTAAAAGAAGCGTTAAAAAAAGCGGTAATCTCGTTTAAAAATCCTAATTATAGACAAAAAATAAAATATTTCAATTTTTTTAGAACGTTAACAGCGATTTTAATCGCTTTAGTTATCACCTTTGTGATTTTATTATTCGTTTCTAAGGAACCATTTTCAGCAATCACTGCGTTATTATTTTCTCCTTTTAAAAGTAAATTTTGGATAGGAGAAATTTTAAGAGCATCTGTTCCTTTAGTCTTTGCCGGTGTTGCTGCTTCTATTATGTTGAAGTGCGGGCAGTTTAATATGATTGGCGAAGGTAGCTTTTATCTTGGCGGTTTTGTTGCAGCTTTGATAGCAATTTATTTGCCAGTGAGTTCTTTCCTGGCAATAGTAATTGCTTGTTTAGCAGCAATTGTAGTAACCATCATCTTTGGTTTTATTCCCGCTATCTTAAAGGCAAAACTCAATGTGAATGAATTCGTTGTTAGTTTAATGTTGAATTTTATTATGCTATGGGTAGGGATGTTTTTCCTACAAAATTATTTTCGTGATGAAGCATCAGGAGATATTGCTACGCGATTGATTCCTGATGAAAATAGATTAGGTATCCTTTTAAAGGGAACATATTTATCAACAGGAATCCTTATTGCCCTTGTTGTTGTTATATTGTCCGCCATATTTTTATATAAAACAAAATATGGATATACAATAAGAATTACAGGAAACAATAAAAATTTCGCAAAATTTTCAGGTTTGTCCGCTATGTCAGCGATTATTTATTCACAAGTAATTGGAAGTGCTATTGCAGGCTTAGGTGGTGCAGTAGAAATTCTAGGGGGAATCGATGGACGGTTCAGTTGGAAGGCTCTTCCCGGATATGGATTTGATGGATTTATCGTTGCCATTTTGGCTAGCAACAATCCGCTATTAACTCCTCTGGCAGCACTTTTTTTGGCGTATTTGCGTACAGGTGCAACCCTGATGTCCTTACAAACAGATGTAGCAAGTGAATTAATTCAAATCATTCAAGCAATCATTATTATTATTGTTGCTGGTCAAGCTTTTATGGCACGCTATAAAAATAAAATCTTTAAGAATGCAGAAGAAACAGTCTTAAAGAGTAGCAGTGAGGGACAATAATGAAAATATTTGAAATGTTATTTAGTGAAGAGTTTTTCTATACATCAATTCAACTGACAATTCCTATTTTGTTTGCTGCTTTAGCTGCTCTAATTTCCAATAAAGCGGGGATATTAAATATTAATATTGAAGGTAGCATGTCAGTATCAGCTTTAATAGGCGCTTTGATAAGTTTCTTCACCCAAAGCTATATTTGGGGTATCTTGGGCGGAATTGGTACAGGAATTTTAATGGGAATTTTATTATCGATTTGTACTCATAAATTAAAAACGAGTTCTGTTCTTACTGGAGTTGCACTTAATATTTTTGCGACAGGATTTGTTGTTTTCCTTATGTATTCAATACTAGGAACCAAGGGAGATACAACCAGTGCTCCTAGTTATGCAATACCTTATATCAAGATTCCTTATTTGAAGGATATTCCTATTATCGGTGTTTTATTCGAACAGAACTTATTATTCTATATCGCTATCATTAGTGTTATTTCTATTTCAACATTTTTAAACAAAACAAAAATGGGTTTATTAATCAAAGCGGTTGGTTATAATCCTATAGCAGCTAAATCAGTAGGAATTTCTATTGAAAAGATCCAATTGATAGCCTTGATTATAGCAGGTGTTTTTGCTGGTTTAGGAGGGGTATTCTTATCGATGTCCTATTTGTCTACTTACAATAGTGGTATGATAGCGGGGCGTGGTTTTATTGGTCTGGCAGCAGAAGCGATGGGGGCAGGGCAACCATTATTAACTATTATATTTGCATTTATTTTTGGTATAGTATCTGCATTTGCGATTAATGCACAAACAGCATTGAATATTCCTTATGAATTGTTAAATACATTACCATATTTGATGACCATACTTGCGTTAGTGATATATTCAATTAGTAAATTAAAGAAACAAAAAAATAGTAGGAGGGTAAAATGAAAAAAGCTTGGGAGAGAGAATTTGAATTAATGCAACAAGCAAAACCAGTTGTTCTTGAAGAAGATGAACAAGGTTGGCTTTTTTCCGAACAAATCGAACAAATTGATGACATTATGCTTAAGTCAAAATGGAAAAGCAATGTTCCTGGCTCGAATGCTCCTGAAAGAGTCATTATCGGTGCAATTGCAGATATGGGGAATATGGGTTATGATGTTACCGAAGCAGAAAAATTAATTGATGAAGGTTTGCTATATCTTGAAAAAAATGATATAGTTTCTTTGAACCGAGTTACTTGGAGAATATGGAATATTCTCAATAACGCGAAACCAATTAAAAACCACCCTTCATGGCAATATCGTGTTTATGATAGCTTTGATAAGGTGTTGGAAGATATCAATCAAAATATTATTTATCCAAAAATTAAAATGGATGAAAATTATTTAGCGCAGACTTACTATGGTTGGTTAGCTCAAATAGTGGCAGGAGCAATTGGAACAGCAGTTGAAGGTTATACAACGAAAAACATTCGTGAAGCTTTTGGTGAGATTTATGATTATGTTCGTAAACCAAACACATACAATGATGATATCACCTATGAAATTGCATTTTTAAAAGCACTGGAACGAAAAGGGAAAAAAATAACTTCTGCGGATATTGCTGAAGAATGGACTGCTTTGATTCCTTATGGTTGGTCAGCAGAAGAATGGGCATTAAAAAACATAAAAATGGGAATCTATCCTCCTGAAAGCGGCTTTTTACACAACCCTTATTGCGAATGGATTGGTGCTCAAATGCGTGGTGCTGTTTGTGGAATGGTAGCTCCTAATAATCCATTGAAGGCTGCAGAATTAGCCTTTATGGATGGAGTTGTTTCTCATTATAACAACGGAGTAATTGGTGAAATTTTTAATGCGGTATTGGTGAGTCTTGCTTATGGATGTAATGATGTAAAAGAAATTGTGAAAACAACTATCGCTCATTATATTCCTAAAAAAAGCGAATATTATACGGTGGTAAAATATTCACTTGATGTTTGTGAACAGGAAAAAGACTGGGAAGCAGCTTGGACAAAGATTATCGATAAATATAAACAATATAACTGGATTCATGCTTATCCTAATGCAGCAGCTGAAGTTGTTTCACTGTGGTTTGGAAACAATGATTTTGACGAAACGATGCATGTATGTGCGATGATTGGCTATGACGTTGATTGTAACGCTGCTCAAATCGGAACACTATTCGGTATTATCGGGAAAGAAAAAGCGTTAAAAGAAAAATGGACTAAACCCATTGGTGATGAGTTAAAAACCTACATTCGTGCTAATAAATCAATCAGCATCAAAGAACTTGCTAAATTCACGGTAAAATTGGCAAAGACGATTGCTTGAGGTATTTTATGAAAAAAATATTCATATTGGGTAGTTTAAATATAGATTTAAGTATCAGTTGTGATCTTTTTCCAATTCCAGGGGAAACGGTGATAGGAAAAGATTTCTTTTCTAACCCGGGAGGGAAAGGAGCAAACCAAGCAGTTGCTGCTGCTAAAGCTGGGGGAAATGTAATCATGCTTGGAGCAGTGGGAAAGGATTCTTTTGGTAAACAACTGAAGAATAATTTAAAAAAAGTTAAAGTAAATACTAAATATGTCGTTACAAAAGAATGTCCTACGGGAGTTGCAATCATTATTGTCAATGACAAAAATAATCGAATTATTTTAGATACAGGCGCTAACTATTGTTATGAATATGCTGATTTTGAGAGGATACTTATGAAATTAGCAAAACCCGGTGATTATTTGATCACTCAACTGGAGAATAAAATTGAAGTTGTGAAAGAGGGATTAGCACTTGCCAAAAAACTAAAAATGATAACTGTTTTAAACCCAGCGCCAGCATTACCGCTTGATGATCAAATCCTTCAAAATTGCGATTATTTTATCCCTAATGAAAACGAAAGTTATGTCATTTCTAATCTCCATTCCCAGAAAATTGAGGATTTGGTTGAATATTTTCTTAATAAAGGGGTTAAAAATGTCATTATTACCTTAGGTGAACAAGGATGTGTTTTCAATGATGGCAGTAAAGTCAATTATATGAAAGCGAAAAAGGTAAATGTTGTTGATACGACAGCAGCAGGAGATACTTTTATTGGTTCGCTGGTAGCAAAACTAGCAGAGAACAATAGCCTTGAAAGTGCTCTGAATTACGCGAACGTCGCTTCTGCGATTGCAATTACCCGTCAAGGAGCACAACAATCAATTCCAACTAAAAAAGAGGTAGAAGAATATTTAAAAAACTAGATTATGTTAAAGGGGTGCTATTATAATGGCGGTTACGTTGAAATTTCTAAGTGAGAAAGCCAATCTATCAACAACTACAGTTTCGCTAATTTTAAATGGAAAAAATGTCCGTGTTTCGGAAGCCAAAAAGAAACGCGTCCTTCAATTAGCAAAAGAATATAATTATATTCCCAATTCATTAGCTGTTGGGTTGGTAACGAAAAAAACAAAAACAATCGGACTAATTATCCCTGATATTAGCAATATCTTTTTTGCTGAAATTGCAAAAAATATCGAACAAGAAGCGAATTTGAAAGGATATAGTGTAATCTTATGCAATACTAATGATAAATTATCTGAAGAAATAAAATATGCAAATCTTTTATTTTCAAAAGGAGTTGATGCATTAGTGATATGTCCGGCGATTGAAGCTGTTGATAGATTTGATTATATCAATAAGTATATAGATGCTCGTAAAGGGGTTATTGTTTTTGATAGATTTTTCTCAGGAATGCTTTGTTCATCTGTAATTACAGATAATCTAAATGGTAGTATCGATGCTGTGAAATATTTGATTAAAAAAGGACATACTAAAATCGGCTGCATTACTGGTCCTCTTAATTCCTATTCCGCAAGATTACGTATCGAAGGATATAAGAAAGCCTTACAGGATGCAAACATTGAAATTAATGAAGATCTGATTGTTGCCGGTGATTATAAATTTGAAAGTGGTTATCATCAAGGACTAAAGATTATGGAAAAGGATATTACAGCAGTCTTTGTCTGCAATGATTTAATGGCCTATGGTTTTTACCATGCTGCAAAAAAATTAGGGAAAAAAATTCCTCACGATATTTCCATTATCGGCTTTGATGACTTGTTATTTTCATCTATGCTAGATGTTCCACTAACAAGCGTTAAACAAAACATCCCTGCGATATCAAGTAATATCAGTATGTTACTCGATAAGCTTCTAGCTGGCGATTTGGAAATAAATAATATTGTTTTACCAACGATTATTACCGAAAGAAATAGTGTTAAAGAAATTGTTTAAAGGAAGACTTATGTTATAAAGACATAAGTTTTTTTTGAAAAGAGATTTTTTATTCTCTATTATATTCTCTAAAAATATGATATAATCAATATAGATTATTATAAAAGTTAAGAATTCGGGTGAAAAAAATGTACGAAAACATTGACAAAATGCAATATACGCCGATGATGCGTCAGTATCTAACAATCAAAGAACAATACCCTGATACCTTAGTTTTCTTTCGCTTGGGTGATTTTTACGAGATGTTTTTTAATGATGCGATTGTTGCTAGTCACGAATTAGAAATTGTTTTGACTGGTCGCGATGCAGGAACCGAAGAAAGAGTTCCAATGTGTGGTGTTCCCTATCATGCTGTCAATACTTATTTAGATAAATTGACAGAAAAGGGGTATAAAGTAGCTATTGTTGAACAAGTAGAAGACCCTGCACTAGCAAAAGGAATTGTCACTCGTGAAGTCGTCAAAGTAGTTACACCAGGAACAGTCACTGAAGGGGCGAACTTAGAGGAAAAAGACAATAATTTCCTTGTTTCCATCAGTTATGATAAAAATCGTTACGTGTTGAGTTATGCTGATCTAACAACAGGAGAAAATTATCTGACTGATTTACCACTAAATGATGAACTTTTGTTTGCTGAAATCTTAAAATTAAAGAGTCGGGAAATTGTTATTGGCGATGATTTTAATCAGAATATTATTCGTCCCTTATTATCGATTGTTCCGCTTACCGTTTCGATAGAAAATGACTGTGATGAAGTCAGTTACTTAAAAGGATTAGCGGAAGAATTAGATAAAACAGAAGAAAAAACCTTTTGGAGAATGATTAATTATATTATTCGTACTCAAAAACGAACTTTGATTCATATGCAAAAAGTATCAAAGTATGATATCGATGGATTTTTAAAAATTGATTTTTCTTCGCGAAGAAATTTAGAATTACTGGAAACATTACGCTTTCAGAATAAAAAAAATACATTATTGAATATTCTGGATAAATGTCAAACCGCTATGGGAAGCAGGTATTTGAAGAAAAATATCGTTTTTCCTTTAATGGACAAGGAGAGATTAGAAAAGCGATATGACATTATTGATAATATGCGCAAAAAATTTCTGGAAACGGAAGAATTGCGCCAACTCTTAGAAGATGTTTATGATTTAGAAAGGATTGTCGGGAAGATTTCTTATGAATCTGTCAATCCAAAAGATTTATTACAATTAAAGAAATCATTAGGTATTTTACCTGGATTACAGGAATTGTTAAAAAAGATTAAGATTGATGATCATTTTAATTTAGAAAAAGACGCCAACGATTACATAAATTTATATCGTTTGCTTGATTCCGCAATTTCTCCTAACGCTCCTTTTAGTGCAAAAGATGGTGGAGTAATTAAAAGTGGATATCATATAGAATTAGATAAATTAAGGGATGTGAATGCTACTAGTAAGGATTATCTGTTATCACTTGAAGCATCAGAACGAGAAAAAACGGGGATTAAAAACCTAAAGGTAGGCTTTAATCGTGTTTTTGGTTACTACATCGAAATTTCAAAAGGTAATTGTGCTCATGTAAAAGATGACTTTGGTTATATTAGAAAGCAAACATTAAGCAACGCTGAGAGGTTTATTACCGAAGAATTGAAGGAGAAAGAAGCCTTAATTTTACGAACAGAAGAAAAAATTCTCGAGTTAGAATATGGACTATTTGTTGAAATTCGTAATATTTGTAAAAACTATGTTGTTTGTTTGCAAAAATTGGCAAAAACTTTAGCTGAACTCGACATGATGCAAAGCTTTACAAAAATTTCTAAAGAAAATAACTATGTACGACCAAAATTAAACACGGAAAACATCCTGGACATCAGAAATGGTCGTCATCCAGTCATTGAAAAATACAAGGATAATTTTATCGCTAACGATACAAAAATGAAAGGCGATGACCTTATTCTTTTAATTACTGGACCGAATATGAGTGGTAAATCAACTTATATGAGACAAATCGCCTTAATAGCAATTATGGCTCAAATTGGTTGCTTTGTAAGTGCAAGCAGCGCTAATCTTCCTTTATTTGATGCTATTTTTACCAGAATTGGAGCTGCTGATGACATTGTTAGCGGTCAATCGACTTTTATGGTAGAGATGAGTGAAGTAAATAATGCATTGTCTTTTGCTACTGAAAAATCATTAATTTTGTTTGATGAAATTGGTCGTGGCACCGCTACCTATGATGGTATGGCTTTAGCACAATCCATTTTAGAATATGTTCACAATAAAGTTTGTTGTAAAACCCTTTTCTCAACACATTATCATGAATTAACTTCGATGGAAAAAGATTTTCCTCGTTTAAAGAATGTTCATGTAACAGCAGAAGATGTTCAAGGTGAGATTGTTTTCATGCATAAGGTTGTAAAAGGTGCTGTAGATAAGAGTTATGGAATCAATGTTGCGAAATTAGCCAACATGCCTTTAGATGTTATTTTACGAGCAAAGGATTTACTACATAAATTGGAAGCACATCGTAGATATGATCATGATAAACTATCGATTAAAAATTATCAGACACCATTACTATATGATTCTAAGACGGAAAAAGAAACCATTGCTTTAGATAAAATTAAAGAAGCCAATATCGATGAAATGAGCCCACTTGAAGCAATTAATTTATTAGATGAATTAAAAAGGTTACTAAGGAAGTAGGATTTTTATGGGTAAAATCATTAGACTTGATCGACATACTACCAATTTAATCGCTGCTGGTGAGGTAATTGAGCGAGCGGCTTCTGTTGTTAAGGAACTAGTGGAAAATTCAATTGATGCAGCTGCGTCAATCATCAATATTTCTTTACTTGAGTCGGGATTAAAAGAAATTATTGTCAGCGACAATGGAACTGGAATGGACGCAACAGACGCTAGACTAGCACTAGAGCCACATGCAACAAGTAAAATTGCAAAACCAAATGACCTTTTTAATATCTCAACATTAGGTTTTCGCGGAGAGGCTTTGGCTTCTATCGTTGCTGTTTCTCATTTTAAATTAAAAACTTGTGTAACAGGTGAAAAAGGGTTGATGATTGTTCTAAAAGGAGGAGAAATCATTAGTGAAGCAGTTGTTGCTCATCCTCATGGAACAGAAATCACAGTCCGTAATTTGTTCTACAATACACCTGCTCGATTGCAAAATTTAAAATCAGAGGCTCAAGAATTAAGTTATATTGTTGATTATGTTAATAAAATGGCACTTGCAAACCCTCAATTAGCTTTTAAACTATATAATAATGAAAAATTACTTGTTCAAACCTATGGTAGTAATGATTTGTTAGAGGTGATTGCGAGTATTTATGGAATGGATATCGCAAAAAACATGGTGAAAATAGATCGTAACGATGGGTATTACCATATTTATGGATATACATCCAATATTGTGACAACTCGTTCCTCAAGAAATAGTATAACAATCATTGTCAATGGTAGAGTAGTTCGCAATAATAATATTATCAATGCCGTTGTTGCTGGATATCATAATCTTTTAATGACGGGAAGATATCCATTGAGCGTAATCAATATTAAAGTAGATACTTCCTTAGTAGATGTCAATGTTCATCCAGCTAAATTAGAAGTTCGTTTTAGTAATGAGGAAGGTTTGATTAATTTAATCAAGGAAGCAATCAAAACCGCTCTTGTAGAGGTTGATTTGACAGTCAGTTTAGATAAAAGTGAAAATGAATCACCTTATCATAATGATATATTCGTTCGGGAAGAGGTAAAACCCTATACATTTACTGCGAAAACTCCTGATTTAGAGGATTTAGGAGAAGATCAAAAAGAAGAGAATCCTAACGATGAAATAGAAGTTTTAAAAGAAACATTCACCCAACAACAATATTCATTTACAAAGCATGATGAAACACCATCGGAAAGACTAGAAACAAAGTCTTCTCGTTTACCAAGACTTGAATACATCGGGCAACTTTTTGGTACTTATTTGTTAGCTCAAAGTGAGGATTTGTTTTATTTGATTGATCAGCATGCAGCAAATGAAAGAATCAATTATGAAAAAATCGTCCTTCATTTACAAAACAGTAATACCAAACACTATGAATTATTAGTCCCAATAAAATTGTTTTTCACTACCAATGAAGCGATTGTAATTAATGAAAAAATGGCAGAAATTGAGAAATTAGGGATAAAATTAGAAGAGTTTGGTGGAGGTACTTATTTGGTCCGCGAAATCCCCGATTGGATTTTCCGTGGTTTAGAAAAGGAGTTTGTTGAAGAAATTGTTTTAAATATTGTTAATCAGCGCAAGTCTGAGAAATACCAATTTTTAGACTCGCTAGCAAAGTCGCTTGCTTGTAAAAAAAGTATCAAAGCGAACGAATTTGTGAATAAACAAGAAGTAGAATACTTATTACAAGAGTTATCAAATTGTGAAAATCCATTTACTTGTCCCCATGGTAGACCTGTTATTGTGAAGGTTTCCCGTTATGAAATTGAGAAATGGTTTAAACGAATTGTATGAATAAAAAAGTAATTGTTTTAACTGGTCCAACAGGAGTAGGGAAAACGGAGATTTCATTAAAACTAGCGGCTAAATTTGATGGAGAAATTATCAATGCAGATGCTTCGCAAGTGAGGAAAAAATTAAATATCGGGACCGCTAAAATAGACACCTCATCAACATCTATCCGCCATCATTTAATTGATTTTCTAGATCCCACGGAAAACTTTTCGATTTACGATTATCAAAAATTAGCGCGAAAAAAAATCGACGAAATTTTAAAAAAAGAAAAAGTTCCTTTCCTTGTTGGTGGATCTGGACTTTATTTGAACGCTGTTTTATATGATTATGATTTATCTGCCAGTAGTCGTAGTGAAGAATTTATCAAACAGTATAATCATATGAGTGATAAAGAATTACATCAAAAATTACAAGAAATCGATCGTGCTGCTGCCGATAAAATTCCTTATAGTAATCGAAGAAGAGTTTTGCGAGCACTGGAAGTTGGCTTGACAGGAACAAAAAAAATCAGCGAAAACATTACGAAAAATATACCGATTTATGATTGCTTGTTTATTTGTTTTAATACAAATAGAGAAGAATTATATGAAAGAATTAACCAACGAGTAGAAGCGATGTTTACCATTGGCTGGATTAAAGAATGTCAGGATTTACTTGCAGAAGGAATTGATATTACTAAAATAAAAGATATCGGATATCGGGAAATAGGACAATATTTACAAGGACTCCTTTCTTTAAAAGAGATAAAGGAGATTATCAAACAAAAAACTAGGAATTATGCAAAGCGTCAATTAACTTGGTTTAGAAATAAAATGAAATGCCAGTTTATTAATATCGATTATAATAATCAAGATGATAGTCTTTTAGAAGCGATTAAAATGATTCAGCAGTTTTTAGAACAAAGATAATTCCTCCGATATGGAGGAATTTTATTTGTCCATTGTTATAAAAAAATAAAACAAGGTATATTGATAATAAATTAGGAGAAAATAAAAAATGGAGAGATTGCAAAAATATATGGCACGTTGTGGTATAGCTTCTAGGCGCAAAGCAGAAGATATGATTCGCGAGGGTAAAGTTAAAGTAAATGGAGAGGTCATAACAGAGATGGGATATAAAATTTCTGGGAATGATATTGTTGAAGTAGAAGATAAGGTTTTAGAGATTAAGGAAAAACGTTACTTTGTAATGAATAAGCCTCGCGGTGTCATTTCTTCATCAAATGATGAGAAAGGACGACAAACTGTCATTTCCATTTTACCTCAAGAGTTAAGAAATTATCGTTTGTTTCCGGTTGGCAGACTTGATTATGATACCAAAGGTGTTTTGTTACTTACCAATGATGGTGAATTCATGAACACTCTAGTTGGACCAACATCGATTTTACCTAAAGAATACCTTGCTCGAGTGGAAGGGGAAGTAACTAAAAATGATATTTTGCAACTTGAATCAGGTGTAGAAATTGATGGTTATACAACAAGAAGATGTAAAGCCTATATTGCTAGTGTTGATAGGAAAAACAATTCTTCATCAGTAGGTATTATCCTTCGTGAAGGAAAATATCATCAAGTGAAACAAATGATGGCTGCTATTGGGCACCCTGTGAAGCGTTTAACACGAATTAGTTTTGGTGAAATCACTGTTGAGGGATTGGCGGAAGGAGAAATCCGCGAATTGACACCTCATGAAATTAAGAGGTTGTTAGTTCAAAGCCAAGCAAAAAATGTTAAATAGTATTTGAAGTTTCATAATTGATATGATATAATGATATAGTGTATTTAGAGGTGCGTTATGAATTGGCAAATTGCTATTGATGGTCCTGCGGGTTCCGGTAAAAGCACGATTGCTCAAGCTGTGGCAAAAGAACTTCAGTTTGAACATATCGATACTGGAGCGATGTATCGAGCGGTAACCTTGAAAGCTTTACAATTAAAAATCAATTTAGAAAACGAAGAAGAATTCAATTTTCTTGAGGATACAAAAATTGATTTTGAACGCCAAAAAATCTACCTTGATAATCAAGATGTATCAAAGGCTATTCGTTCCTTGGAAGTTACAAATCATGTTTCTTTGGTATCTAAATATGGATATGTAAGAAAAAAAATGGTAGCTTTACAACAATTCTTTGCGGCTAACAAAAATGTTATTATGGATGGCAGAGATATTGGAACAGTTGTTCTTCCCCATGCAAATTTGAAGATTTATTTGAATGCTAATGTTGAGGAAAGAGCACGGCGAAGAATGAAAGAACGTCTAGAACAAAATCAAGGAAATGGCGATTTGGAAACGACAATCAAGGAAATAATCGAACGTGATACCAAAGATAGTACGCGCTTAATAAGCCCACTAAAGAAAGCAGATGACGCTATAGAAATAGATTCATCAAATTTATCCGTTGAATGTGTGGTCAAAAAGATCATGAGTTTAGTATTTGAAAGAGGTTACAAGATGGAAAAGGAACTTAAAAACGAAAACGTTGAATTACAAGAAGAAACAAAAGAACAAAAAGAAGAATTGGTAGAACAAGTGGCTCCAGAAGAAACTGTAGAAACAGAAGTATCAGTAAAACAACAAGTGGCTCCAGAAGAAGTTGCAGAAACAGAAGAACAAAAGGAAGAACAAGTTGCTCTAGAAGAAACTACAGAAACAGAAGAACAAAAGGAAGAACAAGTTGCTCCAGAAGAAACTGTAGAAACAGAAGCAGTGGCTGAAGATGAAAATCCATTAGAAGAAGATGGTGATGAACCAGATATTACTGAAGCGGAAGAGCCAAGCGAAGAAGAACCAACAAAACCAACAAAGTACAAAGAATTGCAAATTGTTAGCGGTACTGTTGTTGAAGTAATTCCTGAACAACCAGAAACAAAAGTTGGGAATAGGGTAATTAAACCAAAAGAAGAACGTGTTTTAATTGCTCTTGAAGATGGTCAAGAAGGATTCTTATTTAAACGTGATACTGCAGGTATTAAAGAAGATGAGGATTTGATTGATTTGTTCTGCGAAGGTGACAAAGTTGATGTAGCAATCAAAAAAATCTTCCCTGATGGTGGCAAATTTATATTCTCTACTGTTCTATTAAATAAGCGCAAGGAATTAGAAAAATTTGGAGCTGAATTAAAAAGAGATACCGTTTTTACTGCTAAAGTTTTGAAGCAAATTCAAGTTGGTTTATTGATGAAATATGAAGAGTTTTCTTGTTTATTACCTACTTCACAAGTTGCAGTTCCTGAAGAGGAAATCGCTACCTTGGTAGGAAAAGAGATTTCTGTTGCCCCTATTAGAGTGGACTATGGTAGAATTCGTATCATTGTATCACAAGTTTTAGCGGATAGAATCAATGCTCGCGCTGAGAAAAAGGCTTTTATGGAAGCTTTAGAAGTAGGCCAAGTATATGATGGTGTAGTAAAAAACATCGAAAAATACGGAGCATTTGTTGAAATAGGCAAAAATGTAGAGGGCTTGTTACATATTTCTGAAATTGATCATAATCGCGTTTTTAAGGTTGAAAAGTTTCTTAACATTGGTGATCAAGTAAAAGTAAAAGTAATTAAACTTGAAAATGAACATATCGGACTATCACGAAAAGCATTAATCCCTAACTACTGGGAAGAATTTACAAATGATAAAACTGTTGGAAGTTTTACAATAGGAAAAGTACTAGAAATCAACAATTCTGGTGTTGTTATGCAATTGGCCCCAGAAGTTTCTGGATTCCTTCCAAGGAGTGAATTTTCATGGGAACGCGATGTAAACCTTGAAGATAGTATTAAAGTGGATGAAGAAATCGAAGTTAAGATTATAGAAATTGATGCTGCAAAGAAACGCATTATTCTTTCTAAAAAACAACTTGTTGAAAATCCATGGGAATCCTTATCAATTAAAGTTGGTGATATTGTTGATGTAAAGGTCAGTAAGATTTTACCAGAGGGATTTATCGTTGCTGTTCAAGGTGTTGAAGGATATTTGCCAAAGTCAACAATTAGAAGTATCGATCCTAATAGTGTAGAACTGGAACAAGAAATAAAAGTAAAAGTTAGAGTATTAGATCCAGAAAGAAATAAATTAGTATTAAGCATGCGAGATGCTGAAGAGAAGATCGAAAAAGAGATTTTCAAATCAACTATGAATCTTCAAGACAAAATGAGTAACACCTTCGGTGATTACCTAAAACAATCTAAGAATAAGTAGGCCAAAGTATGCGTGGAGTTGTTGCTATTGTAGGTAGACCCAACGTTGGTAAGTCTAGTTTGTTTAATAGAATTATTGGCGATCGTGTATCTATCACAGACGATGCTAGTGGCATTACTAGAGATCGTATTTATGGTAAAGCTTCATGGCTAAATCAAGAATTTAGGCTTATTGATACTGGAGGGATCATCTTAAAAGATGAGCCCTTTTCTAAAGAAATAAGAGCTCAAGCCAGTTTAGCAATCGATGAAGCTGATGTTATTATCATGGTGGTTGATGTGAGAGCATCGATTACTATAGAAGATGAAGATGTGATAAATATTTTGTATCGTAGTAATAAACCAGTTATTATTGCCGTGAATAAAGTGGATAATAATGAGCTTCTCGGTTTAACCTATGACTTTTATAGTTTGGGAATTGGTGATATTTTTCCAGTCAGCGCTTTGCATGGAATTGGAATTGGTGATTTACTGGATCGAGTAATTGAATTATTGCCAGAAGAAAGAAAAGACCTTTACGGAGAGGGAACGATTAAATTTTGTTTGATAGGTCAACCTAATGTCGGTAAATCAACATTATCAAACACGATTGTAGGCGAAGAACGAACAATTGTAAGTTCAATTCCAGGAACAACGCGAGATGCTATCGATATCGTATTCACCAGAAATGCGAGAAAATTTGTTGTGATCGATACGGCAGGGATTAGAAAACAAGGCAAGATTTATGAAAACGCAGAAAAATACAGTGTGTTAAGAGCCTTATCAGCAATTGAACGTTCTGATATAGCAGTGTTAATCCTCGATGGAACAGAAGAATTAAGTGAACAGGATAAACGAATTGCCGGATATGCTCGTGAAGCCAATCGAGCTATCATCATAGTCGTTAATAAATGGGATATCGTTGTAAAAGACGATAAAACAATGCAACGATTAACAGAAAAGATCAAAGCACAGATGCCGTTTCTTGATTTTGCTCCTATTATCTTTCTATCAGCTTACAAAAAAGAACGAGTTCATACTTTATTGGATGAAATTGTAAAAGTTTATGAAAACTTTAATCGCCGAGTTCAAACAAGCGTTTTAAACGATGTTTTATTAGATGCTGTTTTGTTGAATCAGCCACCTGTTTTTAATGGAAATCGTTTACGCTTAAACTATGCAACTCAAGAAGATGTTATGCCACCTTCATTCGTACTATTTGTCAATGATGAAAAACATATGCACTTTTCATATTTGCGCTATCTGGAAAATAAATTAAGAGAATCTTTTGATTTCAGTGGTTCGCCGATTAAATTTATCTTACGAAAGAAAGAATAGCCTTTAAAAAGAGGGCTATTTTATTTTTTTCAAAAAATATCATTAACTAGGTTAATAAAACATTTTTCATGTAAATTTACAGAAAAAAAATAGTAAAAAAAAACGTATTTTCATATTGTTTTACCTATTTTTAGATGTTATACTTAAGGCGTTATTTGAAATTTGATAAGAGGAGAAATCTCGATGAAAAAGCAGGAATATGTAGCAAAAATAAGTCAAAAATTGAATCTTACTAAAAAAAATGTTGCTGAAGTAACCGATGCTTTTGTAGAAGAACTGATTTCTTCCTTGATAGAACAAGAGAGTGTGTCAATTACAAATTTTGGGACATTTAAAAAGAATAAAACAAAACCTTATGGATATTTTAGTCCTGTTGATGGTAGTAAGATGTATACAAAGGGAATTACAAAGATTTCTTTTTCGATGAGCAAAGATTTAAATAATAGGATAAATAAGGGGTGAAATTATGGAGACAATTTATCGTTTGTATAAAGATGTTGGCGATAACCAGTCAAAAGACATTTTTGATGCGGTTATGCGAAATGATTGCACCTACATTATAAAATATTATGAAGATGGTTTTGATATTAATATCACAGACAATAAAAACGAAAATCTAGTTCATAAAGCAGCTAGGAATAATTATTATGAGGTTGTCGATTTATTATTAAAATTAAAAGTAAATGTAAATGCTCAAAATAGATATGAGGATACTCCCTTACATTTAGCAGTTCAATTTAGAAATTCGGAAGTAGTAGAAAGGTTGCTATTTGAAAAAGCACGAGTTAATGCAAAGAACAAAAAAGGTATAGCCCCTCTTCATATTGCAGCTGCAAATGGCAAAGAAGAGATTTTAAATAGTTTGCTAGCCCATGGTGCAAAACTAAATATTGCGGATCAAAATGGAATGAAACCAATTCATCACGGTGTTAAATCAGGAAAAAGAGTGATTATTAGAACATTATTAAACAATGGTGCTAGTTTAGTGGAAGTGGATGACCGTAAAGATAATGTCCTACATCATGCTTGTAAAGTGGGAAATGATGATATGATAGTTTTCATTTTGCGACATATGATGGTTAGCGATTCAAGGAATATTTTTGGAGAAACACCACTTCATATTGCCGCTAAATCTTGTTCAGTTACTGGAATAAAGGCATTAATCAATGCAGGTTTTGATATTCAAGCTAAAAATAATATAGGATTAACCCCAATTGAAGTAGCAAGTAGTGCTGACAAACAAGAAAATTATGAATTTCTCACTAATTATTCTCGCAGTCAAGAGTATAAAGAAAAGTTTTTAAAATATTCTCTTCATCGTGCTGTTTGTCGTGGGGATTATGAATATCTTTTACAGGAAGTCGCTTCAACAAATGTCAATAATTTTGATTATTATGGTAGATCAATGATGTATTATGCCATCATTTCCAGCAATCTCCGAATTATAAAATTATTATATAAAAAAGGTGCACGAATTGATAATATCGATGAATTTAATCAATCTGCTTTGTTAATCGCTATTTACTGTGAGAATTATGAAATTATTAAGTTTTTCTTAGATCATAAGGCAAACGTCAATGAAATATTTTATGGGCGCAGTTATTTGTACCGTGCTATTTTAAGAAACGATTATGAAATGGTGAAATTACTCATCGATTATAAAGCTGATGTAAATTATATTGATGATAAGCATATTACCATTTATTCTTATGCGATGGAGTATGCAAGTGATGAAATTATTGAATTGCTTTTGAGTAAAAAAGTTGCTTTGGTTTAGGGAGAAAAATGAAAATTTTATTTGCTACTCACAATAACCATAAGGTTTCTGAAATCAAGAATATGCTTCCTGAAGTAACTATAGTAACACTAGATGACGTTCAGGATGAAGATGAAATAGAAGAAACGGGATTAACATTTTCTGAAAATGCTGCAATCAAAGCTCGATATTATTATCAAAAATATCATTTGCCAGTCATTGCTGATGATTCGGGTTTAGTCGTTACGGCATTAAACGGAGAACCTGGTGTTCATTCCGCAAGATACTCTCCAAGTGGAAGTTATGCTGCAAATAATCAATTATTGTTAGAAAGAATGGCGAATATTTCCCATCGAGAAGCTTATTTTATTACTGTAATATGCTTTATTGATAATTTTGGTAAAGAACATTATTTTACAGGAAAGATTACGGGAACGATCACAAAAGAAGAAAAAGGAACTTCTGGATTTGGTTATGATCCTTTATTCTATGTACCCGAGTTTCGTAAAACATTTGCAGAGATGTCGCTAGCTGAAAAAAATAAAATATCTCATCGAGCTTTAGCCTTAAATCAGTTTAAATACTATATCCAAAATATATTTCAAAAAAACCGATGAAATTGCCCTAAGAAGATGTCTGGTGTAAAAAAAGATAACTTTTTCTTGATTTATTTTGAAGAATATAGTATAATACTTGAGTAATTATGAGTGCGAAAGGAGGGACAAAAATGCCAAAGACCATAGTTAGAGAAAACGAAACAATTGAAGAAACACTTAAGCGCTTTAAACGTGACGTGTCTAGAAGCGGTACCCTTCAAGAAGCACGTAAAAGAGAACATTATTTAAAACCAAGTGATATTAGAAAAATGAAAAAAAGAGCGATGAAAAAGACACAATATCGTCGTTCTAACTAAAAAAGCCTTATGGCTTTTTTTTAGTTTATTACCATTATATGGTATAATATAATTGTTTAGAACAAATCAAATAAGAAAAAATAGTCAATAAAATTGATTTGAAGATAGCTGATGCTTTTTCTCTCTTATTAACAAAAAAAATATTTTGTGATATAATATTACTACCATTAGGAAAGGAAGATACTCTGTATCTCTTAGGAAAAATTATGAATCAATATCAATCAGTTTATAAAATATTCAACTTAGAAAATGAAGCAAAGATACTAGGACCTGATAATATATTTTTAAAAGCCGTTGAAGAAAAATATGGTTTAGATATAATTGTCCGTCAAGGAGAAGTATTAATTGCGGAGGATAAGTTAGAATATCAAAACAAGATTGAAAGTATTTTTACCGTTCTTGAACGAATTTTTGAAAAGACCGATAATCTTTCTTTGCCAGATGTAATGGTCATTTTAAATAATACGGATAAGTTAAGCCCTGTTGATCTAACAAAACTCTATCTGGATAAAACAATCCTTTTCACTACCAATAGTGGAAGAGCAATTTATCCGCGCACTTTAAATCAAAAAATATATATAAAGTCATTGGAAGATAATGATATTACCTTTGCCATCGGACCAGCGGGTACTGGCAAAACATTTTTAGCGGTATTATTTGCAATTAATCAACTTCGCTCTAACCAAGTAAAGAAGATTATCCTGGTTAGACCTGTTGTTGAGGCGGGAGAAAAATTGGGATTTTTACCTGGAGATTTAAAGGAAAAAATTGATCCTTATTTAATTCCCTTATATGATGGGTTATATGAATGTTTAGGGAAAGAGAATGTTGATAAATTGATTGAAAAAGGGACTATTGAAGTCGCTCCGTTAGCTTATATGCGAGGAAGAACCTTAGAAAATGCTATTATTATTTTAGATGAGGCACAAAATGCCACCCTCTTACAAATGAAAATGTTCTTAACAAGATTAGGATATAATTCAAAAATGATTGTTACTGGCGATATCACTCAAATAGATTTACCAAACAAGAATTATTCTGGTTTGATAGAAGCCATTGATTTATTGGAAAATATTAAAAATATTGCTATTATTCGTTTTGCAAAACAGGATATTATGCGTCATCCTTTGGTTTACAAGATTATCGAAAGGTATGAGGCAAAAAAATGAAAATAAATTTATTCAATCATTATCCCTTGGAAATCACTTTTGATTATCGAAAAATAATCAAGGATTTTGAAAAGGAATTACTGAAGAGGAAGAAAATATCTTTGATATTAGTCAACCTGAACCAAATAAAAGAAATAAATAAACAATATCGAAATCGGGATAATGCTACGGATATTCTCTCTTTCGAAGCAGATGATGAAGAGAATGCTAATTACTTGGGAGATATTTTTATTTGTATTGATAAAGTTTACGAGCAAGCAAAGCAATTTAATCACAGTGTGGAACGGGAATTTGCTTTTCTTTTGGTTCATGGGATTTTACATTTATTAGGATTTGACCATCAAGATGATGAAGCAGAAAAAAAGATGTTTGCCGAGCAAGAAAAAATATTAGATAAATTAAATTATAGGAGAAAATAAGTGGATAAAATAACTGAACAATTATATCAAGCAGCGTTAAAAGCCTATCAAAATGCGTATACTCCTTATTCGAAATTCAATGTGGGAGCTGCTGTTTTACTAAAAGACGGGAAAATAATTGCAGGAAGCAATGTTGAAAATGCTTCTTATGGTTTGTCAAACTGTGCTGAACGAACAACTTTGTTTTATACCTATTCTCAAGGATATCGTCAAGAAGATATCAGTAAATTTTTGGTATTAGCGAATACAAAGAAGCCAGTTTCTCCTTGTGGGGCTTGTCGACAAGTGATGGCTGAGTTACTGAATGAAGATGTTGAAATCATCTTAACTAATCTTAATCAAGACATTATGAAGGTAAGGATTACTGATTTATTGCCTTATCATTTTTCTGGAGATAATTTACGTGAGTAAAACATTTAAATCAGGTTTTGTTGCTTTGATTGGTCGTCCCAATGTGGGAAAATCGACAGTTATTAATCAGATATTAGGCCGAAAAATATCGATCATAAGCAAAAAACCGCAAACAACTAGAAATCAAATTAGAGGAATTTATACCACAGAGGAAGAACAAATCATTTTTATTGATACCCCAGGAATTCACAAACCACAACATGAACTGGGTAATTATATGAATAAAGAATCAATATCAACATTATCTGATGTTGATTTGATTTTATTAATTATTGATGGGACCAGGAACTATGGAAAAGGAGACGAATTTGTTCTAGAATTATTAAAGAAAATGAGTACCCCTGTTTTTCTTGTTGTGAATAAAATCGATTTAATCAAAAATAAAAATCGTTTATTGGAAAATGTTGTTCAGTTTCAAAAAAACTTTCCTTTTGAAGAGACTTTTTATATTAGTGCTTTACAAGGGGATAATGTAGATTTGCTTCTTGAAAATATCAGTAATCAGTTGGAAGCAGGACCAAAATATTATCCGGAAGATCAGGTAAGCGATTGTCCTGAAGTGTTTATCATCGCTGAAATCATTCGTGAAAAAGTCTTAACCTTGACAGAACAAGAAGTTCCCCATTCAGTGGCAGTGGTTGTTGAAGAGATGGAAAAGGATGAAGTAAATCCTGATTTGTTGAATATCCGGGCAACTATTTATGTCGAACGTCCTTCTCAAAAAAAGATTATTATCGGTAGTGAAGGAACGATGATTAAAGAGATTGGAACACAAGCACGTAAAGATATTGTAAAAATTGTTGGTCAAAAAGTATATCTCGAATTATGGGTAAAGGTAGAAGAAAACTGGCGTAATAAAAAAACACAATTACGTAGAATGGGTTACTTTTTCGAAGAACAAAAATAAGTTTTAGAGGAGAAGCAATGGAATTAGAAGAAGGAATCGTGATAAAGGCGAATAAATATCTGGAAAACTCGAAAATATTGACTATCATAAGTGCCAAAGGAACTCATACTTGTCTAGCTCGAGCTTCTAGCAAATTGAGAAGTAAGAATTATAGTTATTCACAAATTCTAACAAAAATCGGGTTTAATATCAGTAAAAGCAAACGCAATTCCTTTGATATCCTGACAACTGGAACGGTAGTGAATACCTATATAAAGATTAAAGAAAACACCTCTAAATTGGCAAGCGCCTTGGTAATCCTCGATATCACCTATCATTTAAATGACCATATCGATGATTTTTCCACTTTGTTTTCCTTCCTTGATCTTGTCCTAACAAAATTAGAAAGTACCAAATATGAGCACTATTATGAAATTATTTTTCGTTTAAAACTTTTATTCTTATTAGGAGTTGGTCCGACATTTTCTAAATGCATTGCCTGTGGGAAAAAGGAAGATTTGATGTTTTTTGATTTTTACAGTGGAGGAATGAAATGTAAGGAATGTACAGGCGATGAAAAAAAGATTTATCGAGGAGATTATGTAAGAACATTACAAACGCTGTACAATATCAAAATAGAACAAATTAATGATGAATTATTGGCACAACTACCTAATCATACGGCTATGATTAATGAATTTTTAGATGCTTACTATGAATATTTTCTTGGTTATGTTAGTAGTGCCCGCAGTATTCTCGGTAAGATTATCAAATAAAAAAATATTAAAACAACAGCTTTTAAAAAAGGCTGTTTTTTTACTAGGAAGCATTTACTTTAAGAGGGAAACGATGTATAATATACACTAAATAGGAGGAAAATCATTGAAAGTCGAAGAATTAATAAAGAGTAGTCTAGCTGCTCATAAAGAGATGAAAGACGATTTTTCTAATTGTGCCGAGAAGCGGTGGCAAGAAAAAAAAGTATTAAAAAGAAAAGTGCTCTATAGTGGTCAAAACTTAGAAAATGTCACCTTACACGGTCAAGCGACAATCGAAATTGATCAAAACGTCAAGAAAAATAGTCAAAGTAGTCTTTTAATCACAACAAATACAAAGATTGAAAACATATCGCCCCGCCCTAGTTGTGGGGTCGTAATCAATTTTCCTGAACAAGATTTATCAGAATATAATCGGGTGTCGATTTGGATATATATTGATGCTGTTGGATATCATAATTTTTATTTTCACTTTACTTTTGGGAATACGGGTGAAGAAGTTCTTCATGCTCCTAGTTTACTCCCTAATCAATGGAATCATGTTATCTGGGAAGTAGAGCGCATCCATCGCGACAAAGTAAAGAAAATCAGCATTACTCCATTTTTAATAGGCTGTCCTCCTGAAGCTGAACCAATGTTAAAAGTATATATTGATGAAGTTGCCGTTGAAAAAGTCGAAGCTGATTATGATTTAGGTTGGGAATCACAAGATAGAATTGCTTATTGTCATAGTGGCTTTTTTTGTGACGCGGAAAAAATCGCTGTTGTTGAAAAGACAAATAGCAAAGAATTCTATCTTTATGATGTTGAAAACAAAGTAGTATTTACCGGGAAACCACAACGAATAACAACAGATATTGGTAATTTTCATTTGTTAGATTTTTCGGAATTTAAGAATTCTGGGGAATATTATTTACAAATTGATACTCGAAAGACAAAACCATTTGTAATTAATGAAAATCCATATTTATCTTCGCTTTGGAAAAGTATGAATTTCCTTCGCTTATTAAGATGTGGGGAAGATATTCCTGGTGTCCATAGTGCTTGTCATTTAAATTGTCGTACTATTCATGAGGATGGAAGAAGTGTTCCTAATTTCGGCGGTTGGCATGATGCAGGTGATGTTTCGCAATTTGAAATATGTACAGCTGAAATGGCACATGCGATTATCGATTTAGCTTTGAGGGTGAAAGAGAGTGATCAAACCTTATATCAACGTCTTTTAGAAGAAGCAAAGGTGGGAATTAATTGGCTGTTGAGAACGAGTTTTGGTGATGGTAATCGAGCACTTGCCGTATCTTACCGAATTTGGCGAGACAATATCCTGACACCGGATAATCAAACCGTAATTTGTAGTACTGCTGAAAATGGTCCATTTGAAAACTTTTGTGCGGCTGCAGCAGAAGCGCTGGCATATAAATTATTTAAGGAAGAAGATCCTATTTTTGCTGATTGGTGTTTAAGAACCGCTAAAGCTGATTTTCATTATGGTCAAAAGGGATATGAAGCAGGAATATATACAAAAAGATGGGGATCAAGTATTGTCGCTCAAACCTCAGGAGAAGGTGCATTAGCAGCAGCTGAATTATATGCCCTTACCAAAGATGAACAATATCTAAAATCTGGCTTGAAATATGCTGATGATGTTCTTGCTTGTCAACAACAAGATTATCCTGAGTGGGATAAGCCTCTTCGTGGCTTCTTTTATGAAGATCCGCTACACCAATACCTATTATCTTATGAACATCGCGGCCATGAACAAACCCCTATTCAAGGATTGGTGCGTTTATCTGAAGTGGCTCCTAACCATCCTAATTCCTTAAAATGGAAAAAAGGCTTAGAATTATATAGAGAATATATCCTAACCACTTGTGATTTGATAGCGCCTTATAATCTATTACCTGGACATGTTTATCATTTAGATAAAATAAATATCGATCATTTTACAATAGCTCGGACCATATCAAGTCCAGAAAAAGCATTAGATATTTTAAAATCGCAGGTCAAAACAGGGATTCAATTAGCTGAAAATGTATATTTAAGGAGGTTTCCGATTGCCGTTACAAGAAGAGGATTTCATGCAACATTGTTGAGCAAAACGAAAGCTGTTTCCTTATTAGCCCAGTTTTTTAAGGATAAGAAATTATATCAAATAGCGATTAATCAATTGGAATGGATTTTAGGAAAGAACCCTTTTGCTTCTTCAGGAATGTATGGAGAAGGCTATAATTATCATCCGTTATATGTCGCATTTTCTGGCCAAATGGTTGGAGCCTTACCAGTTGGAATTCGTACGTACGAAGATTTCGATGCGCCTTATTGGCCTACTATTAATAATGCAGTGTATAAAGAAATATGGGGACATACAACGGGAAAATTTCTGTGGGTTCTCGCTGATTTAGTAAAATAAAAATATATAAAAAAAATAGAAATATTTTTTCATTCGTGCTATAATATGAAAGGTGTAAAGAACGGAGGATTAATGTGATTTTTTCAAAAATAAAAGGAGTATATATTAGTGAACATAAGGGCCATAAAGAACTCTCTTCTATGACACCCTATGGGGAATACTTAAACCCTGAATATGTTTACATTCCGCTTGTTGAACAAGATACGGTTTGTGAAGCATTAGTCAATGTGGGTGAAAAAGTAAAACTAGGACAATTAATTGCCATGAAGAAGGGAAGATTCTCTTCGCCTATTCACGCATCAGTGAGCGGTGAAGTCGTTGCAGTTGATACTAAAATGTGGCATAGTTCAGGGAAAATGGTGCCAACAATACAAATTAAAAATGACTTTTTAGAAACAAAAGTAGAAAGTATTAAAGAAAATAATGTTTCTGAACTGACGAGCGAACAAATTATTGAAAAAATAAGAGATTGTGGAATCGTCGGTCTTGGAGGAAGCGGGTTTCCTGCTTATGTAAAGTATATGGGAAATTGTCCTATTGATACGGTTATTATTAATGCCGTAGAATGTGAGCCCTATATCAGCGATAATTACACGATTATGAAAAATCAAATGGACGAATTAATCTCCGGAATAAAGTTTATCATGAGGGCTGTTGATGCCCATAAAGCATTTTTAGCAATCAAGAAAAACAAAGTCGAATTAATTAAAAAAATGCAGCCATATTTTGATGCGGAACCAGATATTAATATGTTCTTTGTGAAGGATGAATATCCTGCTGGTTGGGAAAAGTATCTTGTTCAAAGAATTGTAAAGAAAACCTATAACAATTTACCAAGTGAAGTAGGTGCAGTTGTGAATAATGCTGCTACAGCATTAGCGATTTATAGGGCGGTAACCTATAATATGCCACTTGTTGAGAAGATGATTACCATTTCGGGAAGAGGACTGAAAAATCCTCAAAATGTTTATGTGAAAATAGGAACAAAACTAAATGATATCATTAAATCAATGGGCGGATATACCGATGATTTAGGCGAAGCTTATTTCATCGCTGGTGGTCCAATGACAGGTAAGAGTATTCCTTTTGATTCGATGGTTGTAAATCGCGCTCTTACCAGTGTGATTGTCATGCCGAAATTAATCGATGATACGGTTTATAGTTGTTTAGGCTGTGGTAAATGCGTGGAAAATTGCCCGGCATTTTTATCACCAGTGCAAATCAAAAATGCTTTGGATGCTGGTGACAAAGAATTATTAAAAGAGTATCACGCAGAAAAATGTATGCAATGCGGATTGTGTTCTTATATTTGTCCATCGAGAATTGAATTGACGGAAAGCGTTGCAAAGGCAAAAGCTTTGCTATTGAAGAGGTAATATCATGACAGAACAAAGAAGATTTTTATTGGGAAAAGAACCTTTTATCCGTAAAGCTGATAGTAAAAAATATGGTACCGACATTGTTATGCGTGATTTGGTGATTGCTCTGATTCCTCTCATTCTATTTGGGTGGGTAAAAAATGGCTTATTACCTTATATCAACCTTGATGATGTTTCCTTTTGGACAATGATTAAACCACTTGCATTTGTATTTATTGGTGGTTTTACCAGTTGGTTATTGGAATTTATTACATATAAATACTTTTTTAAAGATAAAGAACCGTTTATTAAAGTAAAAAACTCATTTGCCCCTATACCAGGAATCATCTTAGCGATGATGCTTCCCGTAAATACACCTATTTGGGTTTTAGTCATCGGTTGCTTTTTCGCAACTATTATTGGGAAAATTTTATTTGGTGGATTTGGCTATAATGTTTTTAATCCAGCTTTAGTGGGCTATTTGTTTATTAGTGCTGCTTATTATGGTGTAATAGTAAAACATGGCGGATCAGCTAACCCAGCGGAAATTGAAATCATGGCGGGAGTAACGCCAATGACTAATTTTAGTGCTAATCCTTTGGCAAGCATTGACGTGTTAGTAGGTTCTTATGGGAATTTGGGTAATTTCTTGTTAGGGACTATACCGGGATCTTTAGGGGAAACAAGCGCTTTGTTATGCATCGCAGCATTTGTTTATTTAGTAGTAAGAAAGGTAATCAAATGGCAGGTGCCCGTTATTTATGTAGGTACAGTATTCATTCTGACTTACATTATCGGTGCTTTTAATGGCTATGCTTTGGATCTACGTTACCCATTGTTTGGAATATTGAGCGGTGGCTTAATGTTCGGGGCTGTATTCATGGCAACAGAACCAGTGACTACTCCTAAAACTCCAAACGGAAAAATTATTTTTGCGTTTGGATTGGGTGTGCTAACTATTCTATTTAGATATAAGAGTAATATGCCAGAAGGTGTTGGTAGTGCGATTATCGTGATGAATTTATTTACTGTCATTATCGATCGCCTTGCTGCTAGAACGAGAATAGAACCGAAAAAATCAAAAATAGCATTAAGATATGGTACCATTGCCCTATTATTGATTGGTATTAGCAGTTATCCAATTATTTCTTATGCCAATACGGTTACATTCACCCCAGAGGATGTGGAAGTAGCTAGTGTAAAACAAGATTATGTTAATAAGAATTTTGAGTATACTACTTATGTGGGTAATAAAAAAGTAATCGTCATTGTTGATTTAAGTGGAAAAATTGTTGAAGTCAGGGATAAAGTTTATCGCTCTGAAGCATATTTAGCCGCCTATACCAATGAAATTACCGCTTTTGAAGCAGAGAATTATGCTAAGTATCCTTACTTGACTGATGTAAGAGTAGAGGAAGAGAATACGATTCTAACAATTGTTGCTCATCGTCCTACCATATATGGAAGTGATGTCACCTTCATCGTTACCTTAAACAAAAAAGGAAAGATAATCGCTTTTTCATCAAATGCCATTGCTCAAGAGTCTTATACCAATCCATATTATCCAGATTGGAGTGGTGTTCATCCCGAAGATGTACTACCAGGTGCTATTATTTCGAACCAAGATAATTTAGATGATATAGAAATTGTTGTAACAGCAACACAAACATCGCTTCTATATTTTGAAGTTGCCCGATTAGCAATAGATTATGCGAATCAATTGATTGTAAATGGGGAGGGGAAATAATGAAAGAACTACCGAAAACAATAAAATATAGTTTATTGTTAGTTATTTTAGGAATTGTTGCTGGTGGTTTATTGGCCTATGTGAATAGTATTACTGCCCCAATTATTGCTGAAAGAAAAGATGCGGAATTAAAAGAAATATTAGAAGAATATTTTGAATGTGAACGATTTACTGATGAAACAACGAATTATGAATTAGACAAAGGGATTGAAAAAATCTATTTTGGTTATGTTGAAGACGGTCTTGAAGTAGTTATCTATCAAACATCAACAAATGGCTATGGTGGACCTATCGTAACATTAGTCGGTATCAATCTTACTGATGATAAATTGGTGAATCTCCAAGTAGCTAGTGCTGATAATGAGACTGTCGGTATTGGTTCAAAGGTATTGAATCATGATTTTAGTGTTGCGGGAGAAAGCATTACCGATTATTCTTTTGAAATTATATCGGGGGCAACAGTATCATCAAATGCTGTTAAAAATAATCTTATCATTGCTGTTAAGCACTATACAGAGAATAAAACTCTGTTTGAGAAAGCATCTTAGGTGTTCAATATGACAAAATTACAAAACTTTACAAAAGGAATATTGAAAGAAAATCCAATATTAGTTTCTGTTCTTGGGTTATGCCCAACATTAGCGATTACAAAATCAGTAGAAAATGCGATTGGAATGGGAATTGCTATTTTATTCGTGTTAGTATTCTCCAACTTTATTATTTCTTTGATAAGAAATATTGTTCCTAACGAGATAAGAATTCCTATGTTCATCGTTGTCATTGCTACTTTAGTAACTTTAGTAGAGATGCTGATGGCTGCTTTCTTACCAGCACTTCATGAAAGCTTAGGAATATTCATTCCATTAATTGTTGTAAACTGTATTATCTTAGGACGAGCAGAAGCGTATGCATCAAAAAATAAACCATTAGATAGCATTATTGATGGTGCCGGTATGGCGATCGGATATACTCTTGTATTAATTATCATTTCTTTAATCCGGGAATTCCTTGCTAGTGGTACGATTACCATCTGGGGCGATTTACGATTAACTGTAAATCCTGAGCAATCAGCACAAATTTTTACTAGTTTCTTTGTCAGCCCTCCAGGAGCATTTATCATTTTGGGATTATTGCTAGGAATTGTTGCCGCGATTCGCAACCATAAAAAAGAGGTGAAAAAACAATGAAAGAAATTTTAACGCTTGCTTTTAGTGCAATTCTTATTCAAAACGTTCTTTTATCTCGTTTCCTTGGAACTTGTCCATTTATGGGAGTCTCTAACAAACGTTCTTCAGCTGTAGGAATGGGTTTAGCGGTGGTTTTTGTTATCACATTATCGAGTGTGATTTCCTGGGCTTTATATAACTATGTTTTAGTAGTTTTTGAAATGACCTATATGAAAACCATCATCTTCATTTTAGTTATTGCTGCGTTGGTGCAAATTATTGAAATGTTCGTAAAGAAAGTATCACCACCTTTATATCGAAGCCTGGGAATCTATTTGCCATTAATCACAACCAACTGTGCTGTTTTAGGTATGGCGACAATTGTAGGTAGTGAAGAATATACTTTATTAACCGCTTTTGTATTTTCATTTGCTTCTGCAGTTGGTTTCTTATTAGTAATGTATATTTTCGCAACCTTACGCGAAAGAATTGATAATGGTAATGTTCCCAAAGCATTTAGAGGAGTTCCGATTGCTTTGATTAGCGCAGGAATTATGGCGATGATTTTCGCGAAATTCACGGGGGTAATCTAAAATGCTCTTAAATGTCTTTATCCAATATTTTTTACCACCGATTATTTTAGCGGGAATCGGAGGAATTTTCGGAGTATTAATTGCCGTTTTTTCAAAACTCTTTTTTGTAGAGACGGACGAAAGAGTAGAAAAGGTAACAGAATTGTTACCTGGTTATAATTGCGGCGCTTGTGGAATGCCGGGTTGTCAAGGACTTGCTGAGAAAATTGTAAGTGGGGAAAAATCACCATCTGATTGTAAGCCGATTAAACCCGTTACCGCTGAACAGATTCGCCAATATCTTACAGAAGCCAATGCTATACTGGAAAAAAAATAAAAAGACTTTTAACTCTATTTATTCCTAATATATAAATAGAGTTTTTTTATTTGCAGATTCTAAAATTTGAAATGCGCTCAAAAGAAAACGAGTTGACAAAGTTTACATAATGTGGTATAATATGCAAAGGCTAATAGTAGCAATATGAAAATGGAAAGAGGAAAGTTTTATAGATTTTAATATAAGTTAGAAAAATGCTAACTTTTTTATTTGTTATAAATGAGATATTTCTTCTTTACAAAATAATTTGATTATGTAATATGTTGCTTACTAGAAAAGGAGTTCTATCATGGCAGAAATCAGTATGGAAAAATTTGTTTCTTTCTTGAAAAGCCAAGGATTTATTTATCAAGGAAGCGAAATATATGGTGGATTAGCAAATTCTTGGGACTATGGACCATTAGGTGTAGAATTAAAAAACAATATTAAAAGGGCATGGTGGAAGAAATTTATCCAAGAATCACCTTATAATGTAGGGATGGATACTGCTATTTTAATGAATCCAAGAGTATGGGTGGCCAGTGGTCACGTTGGTGGATTCAGCGATCCTTTAATTGATTGTAAAAAATGCGGTACTCGTCATCGAGCTGATAAATTAATTGAAGATTATACAAAAGGTGAAGTTACTGGTGATGGCATGAGTAATGAAGCTTTGATAGAATATATTAAAGAATATAATATCAAATGTCCATCTTGTGGCTCTAATAATTTTACCGATATTCGTAAATTTAATTTGATGTTTAAGACAAATCAAGGTGTTATCGATGATGAGAAGAATATTGTCTATTTACGACCTGAAACTGCTCAAGGAATTTTTGTTAATTTTAAGAATGTACAACGAACAACAAGAAAGAAATTACCTTTCGGTATCGGACAAATTGGAAAGAGTTTTCGTAATGAAATCACTCCAGGTAATTTTATTTTCCGTACTCGTGAATTCGAACAAATGGAACTTGAATTTTTCTGTAAACCAGGTACTGATTTAGAATGGTTTCAATACTGGAGGCAATTTTGCTTTGATTTCCTAGAATATATGGGACTAGATAAAACCAGACTTCGTTATCGAGATCATACAGCAGAAGAACTAAGTTTTTATTCAAAAGCAACAACTGATATAGAATTCCTATTCTATTTCGGTTGGGGAGAATTATGGGGAATTGCTAATCGTACAGATTATGATTTAGGAGTTCACCAAAAGCATTCTCAAGAAAATCTAGAATATTTTGATCCTGAAACTAACACTAAATATTTGCCTTATGTGATTGAACCATCTCTTGGTGTGGAAAGACTATTACTTTCTGTTCTAACAAGTGCTTATGAAGAAGAATTGTTGGAAACTGGTGAAACAAGAGAAATCTTACATTTAAAACCGTTTTTGGCTCCTAAAAAAGTAGCGGTTTTGCCTTTAGTAAATAAATTAAATGAGGAGGCTTTGAAAGTATATAATCTTTTAATTAAAGAGTTTGTTTGTGACTATGATACGAGTGGTCAAATAGGAAAAAGATATCGCCGTCAAGATGCGATTGGAACACCATTTTGTGTGACCATTGATTTTGATACTTTGGAAGACAAGATGGTTACGGTACGTGAGCGTGATTCGATGCAACAAACACGGATTAAAATTGATGAACTAATTGATTATTTACATAATTTATTAAAATAGGGGTGAGTAGTATGCGTATATCCGAAGCAACGATAAGAAAAATAACCGAAAATGCTGATATTGTTGCCATTATCGGTGAGCATATTAAATTGGAAAAAAAAGGAAACGATTATAAAGGGATTTGCCCTTTTCATAATGATACGAATCCTTCTCTATCCGTTTCCCCAAGCAAAAAAGTATTTAAATGTTTTAGTTGCGGAGCTTCTGGAAATGCAGTAGGCTTTATTCAAAGATATAAGAATCTTAGTTTCCCGCAAGCAATCAAGTATGTGGGCGAAAAAATGGGAATTCCCGTTGACATTGATGATAATGTCAATCAGGATTTACAAAAATATCTAAGAATCATGGAAGATGCTGCTAATTATTATGAATTTTACCTGAAGAATTCAATTGAGGGAAAAGAAGCAATTCAATATTTAAATGATCGCCATTTAGATGAAGAAATCGTTCGCCGATTTAAGATTGGTCTGGCAAGCGATGAATTTGATCTCTTGTATAAGGCATTAACTGAAAGAGATAATCCTTATTTACCATTAAATTTATTGGAAGTAGGATTGATTAAAGCAGGAAAAGAAAATACCTATTATGATGTTTTTCGTTCAAGAATCATGTTTCCTATTGATGACCTTAATGGTAATATTATAGGGTTCAGTGGAAGAATTTATAAAAAAACTAAAAAAAATGAGCCTAAATATATTAATAGTAATGAGAATGTGATTTTTAAAAAATCAAATATTCTATATAATTATTCTCGAGCGGTTAATGTAATCAAACAAAAGAATCATGTCTTTATTTTTGAAGGCTTTATGGATGTAATTGCTGCTTATCGTGCTAAAATTGAAAATGCTATAGCAACGATGGGAACTGCCCTGACAAACCAACAAATTCAAGCAATTAAAAAAGCGACGAATAATATTACCTTGTGTTTTGATGGAGATAATCCCGGTATTGAAGCATCAAAAAGAGCAATTGAAATGTTTCATCGGGCTAATTTCAATATTAAAGTGATGTTGCTACCTGAAGGACTCGATCCTGATGAATATGCAAATCGTTTTGGAACTACTAGTTTACATGATTTTTTGGAAAATAAAACTCTGAGTGCTCCAGATTATTTTTACGAATTAGAAAAAAGAAAGTTAAACAAAAACGATTTATATAGTATCGAAACATTCAAACAAAATGTGTTTGCTTTTTTGAAGATGTTCAATATCGCTTCGTTAACTGAAATCTACTTAAAAAGAGTAGCTGACGAATTAGACATTACAATCACATCGATAAGTGATGATTTCCAAAAGAAGAGACAACCTCAATTTGTTTCTCCAATTCATACTCCAAAAGAACGAAAAGTAAAATCAGCAGCAACAAAAAGACGATATATTGCCAATGAAAAATGCGCTGTTTATCATGCTTATACTTCTAAAAATGCTTGTTTGTTGATTTTAAATGAAAAAACAAACTTTACTTATGCTGATGCAGATAATCGAAATATTTTATTTAAAATCTTTGATTATTACAAAACTAATGATAAGATGAATGATGATTTTATGGACTGTTTAAACGAATCGGAAAGAATGATATTGGCAAAAATATTACAAGAAATAAACGAACATAATATCATTACTTTAGATGAATGCTTACAAATTAATCTTGAATTTCGTAACGAGAAAATTCAAGAAAAACTAAAAGAAGCATTTAAGAATAATGGAATTGATGATAAAGGCATAATCGACTTTATTGAATCAAAGAAAATCACAACAAAAATTGTTAAAAGCGAGGAATGATTTAATGAATTATGAAAATCCAGAATTAGAACAAATTGTTGAAGAAGGAAAGAAAAAGGGCTATGTCGCTTTAAGAAGTATCCTTGCGATAGTCGATGAGGAAAGTGAAACATTTGATGAACTAACGAGAGAATTAGAGAGTTTAAACATTGAAATTGTTCGTGATGCTGATTTAGAAGCATATGAATCAAATGAGATTGATATTGATTCGGATAAATTTGTTGATGATTTTGACGGGTTTATTGGTGAATTAGAAGGAGATCCTGAATTTACTGAATTCACGAATGAAATTGAAAACGAAGTTAAAATAAAAGATATTGAAGATATCGTCTCTTCTGTTGTTACTCGTAGTCAAGCAGATGATCCCGTTAAAATGTACTTGAAAGAAATTGGTCAAGTACCACTACTAAATATAACCAGAGAACTAGAGTTATCACGAATTGTCCAACAAGGTCTAATCGCTAAAGATATTGTGGAAATGGTCGAGCAAGGGCGTAAAGAAGTAACGGAAGAAGAAAAAGAAAAACTAAAGCTATGTATTGAAGAGGGTGAAGATGCTAGAGCAATCTTGATTGAATCTAATTTGCGATTAGTTGTATCAATTGCGAAACGTTACTTAGGTCGAGGAATGCAATTTCAAGACCTAATTCAAGAAGGAAATATGGGACTAATGAAGTCGGTTACTAAATTTGACCCGACAAAAGGCTTCAAGTTTTCAACATATGCTACTTGGTGGATTCGTCAAGCGATTACTCGAGCTATTGCTGACCAAGCTCGAACAATTCGAATCCCGGTTCATATGGTAGAAACGATTAACAAGTTAGTTAGAACCCAACGAAAATTAACCCAAGATTTACGACGCGAACCTACTCCTGAAGAAATAGCAGCTGAGATGAAAATCACGGTAGAAAAGGTGCAACAGATTCAAAAAATTGCTCAGGAGCCAGTTTCTTTGGAAACTCCAGTCGGTGAAGAAGATGACTCAACATTAGGCGATTTTGTTCATGACACAGATTTACCTAATCCTTTAGATTACACTATTAATGAGAAATATAAAGAAGAAATCGATGTAGTATTAAAAACATTAACTCCAAGAGAAGAAAAAGTATTACGTTTACGCTTTGGTTTAATGGATGGGAAACCACATACATTAGAAGAAGTGGGAAAAGAATTTGGAGTAACTCGTGAACGTATCAGACAAATAGAAGCTAAAGCTATTAGAAGGCTTCGTCATCCTACTAGACAAAAGAGACTAAGTCAATTTAAGTAAATAGCAGATAGTTTATCTATCTGCTTTATTTATTAGAAAGGAAGCAATGATGACATCAACACGGTTAAAGACAATTGCAAAACATATCGACCCATACAAAAAGATTGCTGACGTAGGATGTGATCATGGATATTTAATATTAGAGGCTTTTGAGAATCATAATATTGAGTTTGCCCAAGCTATTGACAATAAAAGTCAACCATTGAAAAATGCTTTGAAGAATATTACTCAGGAAGGACTATCCAGTAAAGTAATCTTTACTTTAGGAGAGGGATTAGAAAATCTTTGGGAAGAAGTTGAGGTGGTTATTATTTCAGGAATGGGTGGTTTTAATATTATCAAAATATTAAGTAACAACCAAAACAAAGAAATCAAGCGCTTTATTCTTCAGGCAAATCGAAATGTTTATAATTTGAGAGAGTTTTTAATGGAAAATAATTATCGAATTGTCGATGAAGATATTGTTGATGAGGGCGAGAAATATTATGAAATTATCGTTTGTGAATTCACAAACGAAAAACAGGTTTATAGTGAAGATGAACTCAAGTTTGGACCTGTATTATTACGCAAAAGAAGTCCTGTTTTTATTAATAAATTAAAACATGAACGCGATAAATTGACGGTTATTGATATGAAAGTCGATGCAATTGAAGAAAAAATAAGGAGATTAGATGAAATTATATGTTGGCAAAAGAAATAATAAACTATTTGGAAAAGAGATTTCCCCATGATTACGCTGAAGATTTTGATCAACCTAAAATAGGTTTAATCGTGGGGCGAGATGATTTTATCGTTACCAATATTTTACTATCGCTTGATTTATCAGTTGAAGTAGTAAAAGAAGCTATTCGCAAACACGCTAATTTTATTATTGTTCATCATCCGTTTTTCTTTGAACCACTATATAAAGTATTATTAAGCACTGAGCAAGGGGAAGTTGTGAAATTGCTGCTTACTCACGATATTTCTGTATATGCTATGCACACAAATTTAGATGTGGGTCAAGGTGGTGTTAACGATGTCTTGGCAGGACTACTTGCTATACCCGATATTAAAGTTGATAATAATGTGATAGGAAAGCAAAACTATCTTCGTTTTGGTGATATTGAAGAAATTACGCTTAAAGAATTAGTTCAGTTTGTGAAAAAAACTTTTTGTTTACCAGGAGTAAGAGTTTTAGGAGATTTGAATCAAAAAATTAATAGAATAGGTGTTATTGGTGGAAGTGGAGCTCATCGAATCGATATTGAGCGGGCTTATTTCAATCGTTGTCAAGTATTAATAACCGGAGAAGTGAAATTGAACAATGCTCAATATGCCAAGTATTTGGGGTTGAATATCATTGAAGTCAACCATGGGGTAGAAAAATTTGTTTTTTATCACTTAAAAAAAGACCTAGAAAAAGATCTAAGCCTACACGGTAAAGTAATGGTTGCGGAAACTGAAACGGATCCGTTAAGAATAATCGGATAAAAAAAAGTAGCAAAGGCTACTTTTTTAGTTGGTTTTATTTTTCAATAATAGCTTCAACTGGACATACTTCTTGACATGATCCACAATCGATACATGCTTCAGTATCAATAACATAGATATCGCCTTCTTTAATGCAATCAACTGGGCATTCAGATGCGCAAGTACCGCAAGCGATACATGAATCAGTAATAAATCTCGGCATAAAAATCCTCCTTTAAAATTCCTAAATACATTATACTATAAAAAGAGAAATAGGTAAAGATATTTTTGCTAGAATAGTAATGAAAACGAATACTTACGATCGATGATGTTTGTTATACTTGCATTTTCTTATAAATTATAGTAAAATAACATGTGTTAAAAAAGGAGTGAAATAACTATGTGGGAGCTACAAATTTGGGCTTGGTGTTTAATATTTTTTGGTTTTTTAGTTATCGGTGCGGTGATAGGTTTTTTTGTATCGCGCAAGATTATGACTAAATACTTAGAAAAAAACCCTCCTGTTAATGAAAAAATGATTCGTGTAATGTTCCAACAAATGGGTAGAACACCGTCAGAAAAGCAGGTTCGTCAAGTAATGGCTTCGATGAATCAAGCGAAAAATCAATAGGAAATCAGTGATAAAAAGTATGCTTCTATCAAGCATGCTTTTTTTATTTTGCGTTTCTTTTACCAAGCGATTTTAGACTCTCGATGTTGATATAATCATTTGATACACTAAGATGATGTAT
>JAAYBG010000028.1 GCA_012718985.1 Acholeplasmataceae bacterium | reverse complement strand
TTACATTAATTGATGATGAACCAGTAGCAGTATATGAATATTGCAATTTACATGGTTTATGGAAAAAAGAACTTAAGAAATAAAAAAAAGGCGCTGAGGTGAATAAAACTTCAGTGTTTTTTAAAAATATTCGTTTGGTGGGTAGTTTTGATAATACTTTATTTTTTATCTAAAGGAAAATAGGAATGCAATCAATATCGGAATATCTACTGCCAAAATCATCGAGATAGAAACTAAAACCTGGGTTGATTGATAACAACAGTAACAGGAAAAACTTTAATTATCCTTGTAAATAGGGGTTATTAGTAATATAATAATGTAATAGAGGTAAAAGATGTCACTAGTTATAGCCAAAAAATATTTAAAAGAACAAAATAAGGAAGACAGAATTATTACATTTACCGTATCAACAGCAACCGTCAGTTTAGCTGCTCAAGCCCTTGGAGTAAGAGAAGGTCAGATTGCAAAAACGATGGCTTTTAAAGATGGTAGTCAAGCAATGGTTATTATCACCGCTGGAGATGTGAAGATTGATAATGCTAAATTTAAAGCTGAATTTGGTTTTAAAGCACGGATGTTAACTCCTGAAGAAACATTAATACACACCAATCATGAGGTAGGAGGAGTCTGTCCTTTCGGGTTGAAAAAGGAAACGACAATTTATCTCGATCAATCCTTATTAAACTATGAAATAGTTTATCCTGCTTGTGGAGATGCCGCTTCGGCAGTCAGACTTACCCCTCAAGAACTATCCCAAATTGTTCCCGTTAAAAAATGGATTGATGTATGTAAGCCTAAGGAGGGTAAAAATGAATCACTTTAACAAGCCAATCAACCGGTTAAACACGAGTTCATTGAAATGGGACTCCATTAAAATAAGAACAGAGAAAGAGAATGTACTGCCTTTTTGGGTGGCAGATTCTGATTATATGACCGCAAAGCCAATTATGGAGGCATTAACTTCAAGGATAAAAAATGGTGCTTTTGGTTATACGTATGTTGATCAAGAGTATTTGGAGATTGTAAAGAATTGGGTTTGGCGTCGTTATCAATACCGAATTGAAAAAGATTGGATTGTAACAACACCTGGAATTGTACCAGCACTGTTTTTTGCCATTAATGCATTAACAACCCCTGAGGCAAAGATTATTATTCAATCCCCTGTATATAATCCTTTCTATTCTGTTATTATCAATAACAATAGGAAGATACTTGAAAACAAACTATTACCAATTGATAATACTTATCAAATGGATTTTATAAATCTCGAAGCACTACTAAAAGAGGGTGCTGAAATGATGATTCTTTGTAGTCCACACAACCCAGTTGGTAGGGTGTGGACAGAAGCAGAAATTTTAAAGGTAGTCAAACTATGCAAACAATACAATTGTTTATTAGTCAGCGATGAAATTCACTGTGATTTGGTTTTTAAAGAATATCCATTTACTTCAATAGGAAAATATTTTCACCTTTATGATAAGATGATTATCTGTACTGCTCCAAGCAAGACATTTAATATTGCGGGGTTGATGACTTCTAATATCATAATCAAAGATCTTACTTTAAGAGAAAAGTTCAAGCGAGAATTATCGATCAGATCAATAGGAGACCCTAATCTATTTGGAATCGAAGCTTGTAAAGCTGCCTATACCAAATGTGATGATTGGTTAGAAGCTCAAGTAAAGCATATTCAAAAAAATGCCATGCTTGTCAATCAGTATTTTAAGAAGCATATTCCTGAAGCAAAAATAGCAAAATTAGAAGGAACCTATTTAATGTGGATTGACATGCGCTTTATGCACTTAACAAGTGAAGCCCTTGTGAAGAAACTCATTGATTATGGAATCTTTGTCAATCCAGGAGCGATGTATGGAGCTGATTATGATGGATTCATTCGCTTAAATATTGCTTGCCCTCAACAACAACTACAAAAAGGCTTGGAAATTATCGGCAAATTCGTTGCTGAATATAAATAAAACAGGAGGTACCACAAGAAGTGGGAATGATAGCATGAAAAAATATACAAAAAAAGAAATCTTGGAAATTATTGAAAAAGAAAATGTAAGATATATTAAACTACAATTTACTGATATGTTGGGGACAATAAAAAGTGTTGAAGTTCCAGTTTCGCGGATTAATCATGTATTTGAAGAAAAAATTATGTTCGATGGTTCAAGCATTGAAGGATTTGTCCGTATTAAGGAAGCAGATATGTTTTTGTCTCCTGATCTTGCAACTTTTTTGATTTTACCTTTAGAGAGTAATGAATATGGAAAAGTAGCGAGATTTATTTGTGATGTGAAATTACCGAATGGGGAATATTTTGCTGGCGATCCACGAAGCAATTTAAAAAGAATTATCATGGAAATGCGCAAATTGGGCTTTGGTGATTTGAATATTGGGGTAGAGCCAGAATTTTATCTTTTAAAAATGGATGAAAAAGGTAATCCGACATGTAATTTTTCTGATCAAGGAAGTTACTTTGATATGGCTCCTTTAGATGGTTCTGAATATTGTCGTCACGATATCGTATTAGAATTAGAAAAGTTAGGATTTGATGTGGAAGCATCTCACCATGAAGTGGGACCTGGTCAAAATGAAATTAATTTTCGCTTTTCCAATGCATTAGAGGCTTGTGACAATTTACAAACCTTTAAACAAGTGGTAAAACAAGTTGCCAGAAAACACAATCTAGTTGCGACATTTATGCCAAAACCGGTGTCGGGTATGCCGGGGAATGGAATGCATGTCAATTGTTCATTAAGTGATTTAGAAGGTAATAATCTTTTTTATGATGAAACAAAACCAGCTGGACTAAGCGATATTTGTCATAAGTGGATTAATGGAATTTTAAAACACGCTCGTGCATTTACAGCGATTACCAATCCGCTTGTTAATTCTTACAAGCGATTAGTTCCAGGATTTGAAGCTCCGTGTTATATTTGTTGGAGTGATGCAAATCGTAGTTCGATGATTCGAATTCCTGCTGTCAGACAAGATAAAACAAGAACAGAAATTAGGAGTGTTGATCCAACCGCGAATCCTTATTTGGCGATTGCTGCAATTCTTGCTGCTGGTCTAGATGGAATTAAAGCTTCAGAACCGGATATTGCTCCGGTTTATGATAATATTTTTGAATATACGCGAGAAGAGCGCGAAAAGAATGGAATATTTAATTTACCAGAGAATTTAAAAGATGCTGTGAAAGAACTGAAAAAAAGTGAATTAATGAGAAAAACATTGGGAGAGCATATATTCAATAAATATATTATTGCGAAAGAATTGGAATGGGATCAATACCGCGTATTGATTCACCAATGGGAGTTAGAAAGATACTTATAATAGGTATCTTTTATAAAGAAATTACAATATGAAGGAGGAAAACTTATGAATTGGAGAAAGAAAATTGTAGCAATTACACCATTTGTTAGTCTTATTGCTTTTATTTTATTAGCCTATTTTGACCTTGCTCATCCAGGATGGCTTGTGTTTTTATTAATTCCGCTAGCCCCATTCTTGGTAGGGATAGAAAAAATCAAATTTAGTTATCCATTAATTATTGCCACTATCTATGTTGTCTTCGGTATCTTTACAAAATTTGATTGGCGATGGCATCCAGGCTGGGTAATATTTCTTACTATCCCTATTTACTACATCTTAGTTCCCCCAAAAAACAAAATCTTTTTCCGCCATGAAAAGAGAGATGATTTTTTTGAAGACGATTCTAATTAGAACGTCTTTTTTTTAATTGTGTTTACACTAAAAATGTGATAAACTCTTTACAAGGAATGTGATTATATGAGAAAAACTTTGAGAATTACTGGGTATACGTTATTATCGCTATTTTGTGTTATTATTTTATTTCTTATTGGTTATCTGATTAAATTATCGGTTGAGTTCTATCGGATTGAAGATGAAATCAATTTAACAACTGAAATTGAAAATAATCAAACCGCCAATCTGGAAGTAGGGAAAGAATATACTATTGTTACCATGAATATAGGGTTTGGAGCATATACAAAAGATTTTTCTTTTTTCATGGACTGTGGAATTATGCTTGATGGAACAAAAGTTTCTGGCAAGAATTCTACTGCGGCCAGTAGGGAAGTTGTTTTAACTAATACTAATGGTGCGATTAACATTGTTTCAAGTTTTACTCCTGATTTTGCGTTTTTTCAAGAAGTAGATATAGAATCAACTCGTAGTTATAAAATAAATCAATTAGCGATGATTCAGGAAAGATTTTCCAATTATGCCAGTAGTTTTGCCCTTAATTTTCATAGTTCCTATCTATTATATCCCCCTCATGATCCTATTGGAGCTGTAAAGGGAGGAATAGCTACATTTAGTAAATATCAAATCGCCGAAAGTATTCGTTATCAATTACCAATAGACGAATCATTTCCTATAAAATTCTTTGACTTGGATCGTTGTATCATAATTACTAGAATTCCGGTAAGTGGAGAAAGAAAATTGGTATTAATCAATGTTCATCTATCTGCTTACGATAAAGGGGGAATTTATCGTCAATTGCAATTAGAAAAACTAAATGCGATTCTGGATAAAGAAAGAGCTGAAGGTAACTATGTAATTGTCGGTGGTGATTTTAACCATGATATTGCTGATAGTTTGAATGCATTTAAAACGGAACAATTTGTTCCGGAATGGGTTTATGTGTTTGATAAGGATAAACTAGCAACAGGTTATCATTTTGCTACGAGTAAAGAAGCGCCAACTTGTCGCAGTACGGACATTCCTTATCAAAAAGATGTAAATTATACGGTTGTTATTGATGGATTTATTATTTCTGACAATATTGAAGAAATCAGTGTAGAGAATGTAGTTACATTAAATGGAAAAGAAATTAGTTTTGTCTATAGCGACCATAATGCGGTTGTATTAAAATTTAAACTAAAGTAGAAAGTGTGATTATATGGTAGCATCATTGGTTAATGCTATAGCAATTCTAGGCGGAGGGTTCCTAGGTTTATTATTAAAGAAAATTATTAAAAAAGAAATATGTGATTCTATATTAAAAGCGATTGGAATTGTTTCTTTATTATTTGGTATCGCTGGCGTTTTACGAACTATGTTTCAAATAAATCCAGAAACAGGGGCGATTACTACTAATTATGAATTGATTCTCATTGTAACGCTTGTATTGGGAACGATGATAGGAGAACTATTAAAAATAGATACTCATTTAGAGACACTTGGTGATGCCATCGAAAAAAAACTAGGAAAAGGTTCTTTTTCTTTAGGCTTTGTTTCATCAACCTTAGTATTTTGTGTCGGTGCGATGGCCATTATTGGTAGTGTTAATGCTGCATTAGGGGATCCAACGACACTTTATTTGAAATCGGTCATGGACATGGTTACTGCATTGGTACTAGCTTCAACTCTAGGTTTTGGTGTGCTATTTGCAGCAATTCCTGTTTTACTATACCAGGGAGGATTAACAATTGCAGCCTTGTTTTTAGGAGATTTTATGAGTGCTGAATTTATCGCTGTTTTCAGCATGGTAGGCTATGTCATGGTTGCTTGTATTGGTCTTAATTTTTTAATCAAAGAAAGAATTAAGGTTGCAAATATGCTACCTGCATTGATACTTGTAATCTTATATTTTGTGGTGTTTAAATGAACTATCGAGTAAGAAAAGGTCGAATTGAAGATTTACCAGGAATTATAGATGTAATCAAAGACGCAAAAGAGCTATTTAGGTCAAGTGGGTCAACGCAATGGCAGGATACTGATGGCTATCCCAATAATCAAACGTTTATTAAAGATTTAGCAGAAAATGAAGTTCTGGTTTGTACGGATGAAGATAAAATTATCGGTGTACTTGTAGTTTCTTTTCAAGAAGAAGAATGCTATAAGGACATTGTTCAGGGACAGTGGCTGAATGATAACCATTATGCTGTCATCCATCGTTTGGCAGTAAAGAAAGAGTATTATCGTCAAGGAGTCGCAAAAAAACTACTGGATCAAGCAGAATATGTTGTTTTAGAAAAAGGAATTTTTGATATCAAAGCAGATACTCACGAACAAAACATTTCGATGCAACATTTACTTGAAAGTTATGACTATACTTATGTCGGAGTTATCTATTTATTACGACCGGATGTATTAGAGAAGAAACGACTAGCTTATCATAAAATTATCGCTCATAAAAGAAATATGGAAAAAGCGATTCTCTTAATTCATGGGTTTTTAAGCGATATGACTGATTTTGATGTCTTAATTCCTCATTTAGAAACCAGATATGATTTGGTTCATCGCATTGTTCTTCCTGGACACGGTCCTGAAAATGATTATAATTATGATAAATTTAATAAGGAAGATACCTTTAAACACTTGACAAAGACGTTTGATGATCTTCATCGTCGCTATAAAGAAATTGATGTAATGGGCTTTTCGATGGGTG
>JAAYBG010000027.1 GCA_012718985.1 Acholeplasmataceae bacterium | reverse complement strand
TGAGGGAGATGTATAATATGGATAAGGAAAAATTAAATAATTTACCAAAACAACCTGGTTGTTATCTTATGAAGAATAAAGAAGGCGAAATTATTTATGTTGGAAAGGCTAAAAACTTATTTAATCGGGTAAGAAGCTATTTCGTTGGTAGTCATGATGGCAAAACAACAGCGCTCGTATCCCAAATAGAGGATTTTGAATATATTATTACGAGCAGTGAAACAGAAGCATTTGTGTTAGAAATGAATCTGATAAAAAAACATCAACCTCATTATAATATAAAGCTAACCGATGATAAAAGATATCCCTATATCTGTCTTACTTTGGAAGAACATCCTCGTATTTTTTATACAAGAGAATTGAATAAAAAGGCGAAGTACTATGGTCCTTATCCCAACGCTACAGCAGCACGAGAAGTGGTAGATATCTTAAACAAAGTATACCCATTAAGGAAATGTTATAGGCTCCCTAAAAAAGAATGCTTATATTATCACTTAGGACAATGCCTTGGTCCTTGTATCAAGGAAATAACGACTCAAGATTACGAAAATATCCTTCCAGAAATCAATGCTTTCTTGAAAGGAAATAACAAAGAACGAATCAAAAATCTTGAGAAAAAAATGAAGGAAGCAAGTAAGAACTTAAACTTCGAAAAAGCAAAAGAATATCGAAATATGATGCGACATCTAAGTGCTGTTGTTGAGAAACAAAAGATGGAATTGTCGCTCGATGATACAGATGTTTTTGGTTATGTAACAACAAAAAATTATATCAGCGTACAAATATTCCATATTAGAGATTATAAAATGGTCGAAAGAACAGGTTCTTTATTAGGCTTAATTGATAATCCAGAGGAGACATTTATTAGTTTTATCAACCAATTCTATTTGATTGCGGGGTATCCTCTACCTAAAGAGATTTTGTTACCAAAAATAGATCTTTCGGGGCTTGCTAGAGAAATAAAAAATATTTGTTTTATTCCTCAACGCGGTAAAAAGAAAGAAATGGTTGATTTGGTTATGGTAAATGCTCAAGAAAAAATAGATTTATTAATTAAAAAAGAAAAGAGGAAATATGAAAAGAGCGAAGGAGCGATGATTGAATTAGCGAAAATTTTAGCACTGGATTCAATCAGGACTATTGAAGCTTTTGATAATTCTAACATTCAGGGTTCGAGCAGTGTTAGTGCAATGGTTTCCTATAAAAATGGATTGCCAAACAAAAAAGAATATCGTAAATATAAAGTAAAAACAGTTAAAGATGCCGATGATTATCATACCATGGAAGAAGTAATTGAGCGAAGATATTCGAGACTCCAAAAAGAAGGGAAGCAATTCCCAGATTTAATCATTGTTGATGGGGGAAAGCCACAAGTTACAGCCGCTGAGACGGCTCTAAAACGTCTTCATTTGCAAATTCCTGTTTTGGGTTTGTTCAAAGATGATAAACATAAAACACAAGGTTTATTTTATAAAAACAAAGAGATTAAGATTGATAAAAAAAGCGGATTGTTTTTGTTCTTAACAGCATTACAAGATGAAGTCCATCGATATGCGATTAGTTTCCACCGTTTAGTGCATACTAAAAACACGTTTATTTCTGGATTAGAGAAAATTAAGGGAATTGGTGAGGTAAAGAAAAAACAGATCTTACAAATCCTTGGCAGAGAAAACTTTCTCGAAGAGCTTGATGAATTGAAGTTAACAGAAAAACAAAAACAAGAGATTGCAAAATTATATGGTGATGAATAAGGAGAAAATATGCGAATTTATGGAAAAGTTTTAAAAGTTTTTCCCGAAGAAAGAATTTTAAAAATTGAATATAAAAACAGGTTATTTTGTCTATATATGACAAGAAAAACCTTTAAAGATTTTGGTCCCTATTTTTATAAAAAACCATATATATTTGCAGATATAAAATTGGAATTAAAAAAATACGGGCAGTATTATGCTTATGAAATCGTTAATTTCATCAAAGTGATTGAACCGAGTTTCCGGGAAAAAAGAATATATTATGATATTCTGACGATAAAAAAAGATATCAAAAAATTGATTAATAAAACAAAAAACAAATTGTTTATCGATTTGGAATTTACACTTCCTGCTTATTATCAATCTATACCACATGTTGCCGAGATTGTACAATATGGTATTATTGTTGAAAACAATGAGGGTGAAGTGCTTTTCCAAGATAGTAATTTAGTAAAACCTCTTCGTAAATATGGATTAAATTCAAGAACTCTTTCCTTTATTTCTCGGAAAAGAGAGGAATTCGATAATGCTATTGAGTATGAAGAATTTTATAACTTATTGGAATCTTGCATAAAAAAATACAAATCTAAAATCATTGTTTGGGGTAAAAGCGATATTCTCACACTAGAACAATCATTTATTCTTAATAAAGTTAAGCCTTTGGATTTACGGAAAAATCATATCAATTTAATGCAAGTTATTAAGAATTATTATAATTTAAAAGAGGACTTAGGATTATTCAATACCTATCAAGAGTATACAAATTCTAGTTTAGAGGAGCAAACTCATGATGCATTAGAAGATGCAGTTATTACAAGAAAGATATATCGTTTGTTTAAAGAAAAAATAAATAGTGAAAAATAAAAAAAGTCGGTTTCGACTTTTTTTTATTCCCATTCTATTGTTCCAGGAGGTTTCGATGTGATATCAAAAACAATACGATTACATCCTGAAACTTCATTTACAATGCGATTACTGATTCTTGCAAGAACAGGATAAGGAATTCTTGCCCAATCAGCGGTCATACCATCAATACTGGTAACTATTCTGATTGCTACAACATAGTCATAAGTTCTCTTATCATTCATTACGCCTACACTTTTTGCGTTAGTTACAACGGTGAAGGATTGCCAAATATCAGTATCCAAATGATTATTTAAAAGTTCTTCTTGTAAGATAGCATCGCTTTCACGAGCGATTCTTAATTTTTCTTCGGTAATTTCACCAATGATGCGAATGCCTAATCCTGGGCCAGGGAATGGTTGACGATTGACGATAAAAGGATGAAGACCTAACGAAAGACCTAATTGACGGACTTCATCTTTAAATAAATCTTTTAAAGGTTCGATAACTTTAAATTTCATATCTTTAGGAAGTCCACCAACATTGTGATGCGACTTGATGGTTTTCGCTGTTTTTGTTCCCGATTCTATGATATCAGTATAAAGAGTTCCTTGACCAAGGAAAGAGAAGTTTCCTAGTTTGTTGGCTTCAAAATCGAAAGTATCGATAAATTCTTTGCCGATGATTTTTCGTTTTTGTTCAGGATCTGTGATACCAGATAAGGCTTTTAAAAAGCGATCTTTGGCGTTGATTTTAATGACATTGATATGATAATGTTCGTTAAACATTTTCATTACTTGCTCTGCTTCATTTTTTCTCAACAACCCGTGATCAATAAACATACAGGTCAGTTTAGAACCAATGGCTTTATTAATTAATAAAGCAGCAACACTAGAATCAACACCCCCAGAAATTCCCATTAGGACTTTTTTTGTGCCAACAGTTTCTTGGATTTCTTTTATTTTCTGTTGAGCGTAATTTGTCATATTCCAATTTGCTTTTGCCTGGCATATTTGGAAAACAAAGTTTTTTAAAATTTGCTTTCCATGCTCGGTGTTTTGTATTTCAGGATGAAATTGCACACCGAACAAATTATCTTTTGTATTTTCAAAGGCAACAATACTATGTGTTTTGGAAAAAGCTATGGTATGGTAATCTTGAGGAAGAGCAACAACCTTATCGCCATGACTCATCCATACTGTTTGTTTATCAGGTGTATTCAGAAATAATGTAGCTTCATTATCCACAGTAATTTCTTGGTTACTAAATTCTTTTGGTGAAGATTTTTCAAGTTTACCATTATTGTGTTGAGCAATATAATGCATTCCATAACCGATTCCTAAAATAGGAACATTC
>JAAYBG010000026.1 GCA_012718985.1 Acholeplasmataceae bacterium | reverse complement strand
GATTTCATTCTTTTCATATAATTCTTTTGTTAGATCGGCAGTGCAATCTGTTAATATACAAATTTTTTTCATATCATAATCCTATCATTTTTTTATGGTTTTATTTCTTTACTTTCTTGATATGAATCCATATCCATAGCAAATTCCAATACTTCTTCTGGTTTATGAAAGATAATTTCCAGGCAATGAAGCTCCTGATAATCGATCTTATTCAATTCATAAAACACTTCTTTAAAATCAATATTCCCCAAACCCATTCGCTTATGTTGGTCACCACTTTGGTCATTATCACTAAAATGAATATGACAGAGGTAGGGACCTAAAAGTTGAATGTAGGCGGGGTTTTCATAACGACTCACATGAGCATGACCCGTATCCAAGATAAATTTCAAATTTTTGCGCGCTGTCTTGGTAATGATGGTTAATATTTCTTCTGGACTAAAACCTAATTCTGCGCTACCAGGCATATTCTCAATCATCACAGCCATTTCGTATTTTTGTGCGTAATCACAGAGTTGCTGTAAGATTGGCACAATATGGTCAAGATAAAAACTTCTTTCTCTTTTCTCATCGACATAACCCAAATGTAGGGTTAGTTTTTTTGTCTGAAATTGATGAGTATAAACAATTCCTTCCTGTAAAATTTGCATCGTTTCCCGAAAACGGTCTAAATTACACAAATCATTCTCTTTCCCATAGGGTAAGTGCATAACTACTTCAATATGGGGATATTTATGATGGAGTTTTTCGATATTTTGGCGATACTTTTCTTGAGCTTCTTTCGGTAAAGAATAAGGATAAAAGATTTCAATCCCTTGAAAGATGTTTGTCGCCAAGATTTTATCGAACTCGAGAAAATCGGCATCCGTTCTAAACGGATTAATGGTGAAACACTTTTTCATATTAATTTAAGAGAATGGCGATTTCCGTACCATAATTGGTTGGTCCGAAAGGATCGACAATTTTTATTTCTTCATGATAACGATTAGTAAAGCGAACAGTCAATTCGGTAAAGTCGGCATCTACATGACTGGCAACACCAGTCATTTTACCATCCAATTGACTTTGAGAATTGACGATATCCTGGTCATCATCGTGTTTAGAAACGACAAAGGAAGGAAATTTCGCGTCGGTAAAATGACCTTCATTAGTTGATTTTTTCGTTGTATATAAGGGATTACTATAAACTAATGGAGTATTAGGAGTAAAGGTGCCGGGAATGATGGGAATTAATTCATGTTCGTGACCACAATAATGAACATCGATATCTATTTCATTAAGGAGTTCTGTCCAATTAGCTTTTATATCTGCAAGGAAGCCGCTACGATGAACATAAGGAATAGCAAAATGGCATAAAGCAATTTTAAACTGAACACCAGGTGCCTGATATTCCTCATTTTTATTTGCGATAATCGCTTCAAGGAATTCTGTTTGCTCGTCGCGATATTTCTCGAAATGGGCAAGCCCATAGTATTCCCACCAATCATCGAGATGGTCTTCACCACCATCTAAGACAACGCCCCATATTGGCCCCAAACGGAAAGTAAAGTAAAATTTTTCATTCTTACTGCCAACGTAACGATACAATTGATCAGCCAAAACCCCTTTAGTTTCATGGTTTCCGCGGGCATAAACTACCGGAATTTCTCCTTTTGTAATACCATAAGCAACTCTACCGATTAATTCAATATCAACTTTCTTCTCCAAAAAGGAAGAAACATCTCCCAGAATAAAGAGAACGTCCAATTTATCTTTCAAATAACTACCCACATGAATAGCAGCATCTCTTTTCCCATGGATGTCAGAAATACTATAATAGTCAAAGCCATCACTAGTATCTACAGGACGAAAGTTAAAATCATAGGATTTTTCTCGTCCTTTGTAACCTCCGTAAGGACCGCGCATAAGAATTTGTTGGATATGAATAGTATATGCTTTTGCTTCATCTAAAGCACTCATCGGTAGAGATACTTTATGAACTTTGCTTTCACTTTTTTGACTACCTGCATATAAATCATAATAAGTATCTTCTCCAACTTCTATCCAAACCGTAGCATCAGTGGTTGTCGTAAAGATTATTTGATATTCATCCTCTACTGCATATACCGTAGGATATAAATCTAATTTATTGATTCCTAGCCCCAAAGCAAAAGCCAGCGTGCCAAGAATAATAATAGCCATTAATAAACTTCTTACTACTCGCATTTGTGCTAATTTACTCGTTGAGTAATAAAAGATTACCCAAAAAATAGCCATGATAATAAGGGAATAAATGAGTGCATCTACAAATTCTCTAAAAATGAAATGTAGATAATCACTAGCTCCTAGTTTGATGATGAAGAATAAACCAACATCAAGGGCTATGGTAATGATTAACATCACCACCATTAAAATTTTTTCCCAACGCAACCAAGCAAATAGCCAAGTTGCTAAAGCAACACCAACAAAAACGATCAACAATAAATCAGGAATCATTGGATTATTTAATGTTTTTCCAATACCACTCCAAATGCAACGCATGGAAAAATAAACCAGTGCATTTAAAAATGATAAGGTACAAGTTATAATCGTAATGATTCGATAAGTTGCAATTCTTTTAAGCATAGCCCCTCCGATTACTAATAAAATTATAACATATTTTTTCTTTTTTGACTATATAAACAGCTAACTAAATGGTGAATTTATCCTCTCATTTTGAGAATAGTTTCATATAAATTTCTAACAATCGTCGCTTTATCGCTTTTGATTTGTTTACTACCATATAAACCAAAAACACCATTTAGTAATCCCATGATAAGATAATCATCACTAGTAATTCGCTCTTTTAATTTGTTTTCCGAAAAACCAAGGTGAAAGATTTTCATCATCCTCTCTACATAAATCTCTTGGCTCTTGCAAATCAACTGCTCAGCATCACCGATAATATTAATCGATTTTACTTCTTTGTT
>JAAYBG010000025.1 GCA_012718985.1 Acholeplasmataceae bacterium | reverse complement strand
TAACTGGTAAATATCCGCCTGTTGCCATGGCGAATTTTGCTGTGTTTTCACTTGATAGTAAAAATCTAATTAGTTGCCATGCAGCAGAACGTTGAATATTTGTTGATTGCCCCAAAATTGCAATGTTGGTTCCTTGTTGAATAACATATTTTGCATTAGCATCACGATAAGGAATTGGTGCTACACCAATTTGAAATTTGTTTCCTTCGGGAACGTTGTAACCAACACCAGCACTAGAACCAATCGTCATTACACATTTGATTAATTTAAATGCATTCGAAGCATAGCTCTCACCAAAAGTTTCAGCAACTGCAAACAAACCATCATTTGCCATTCCTTGGAAGAAGGTTAACGCTTCTTTTACTTTATCATTATTAAATACTGCGTATCCTTTCTCAATGTTTTCTCTTTCTGTATAAGTTCCACCCCATTGACGGCTAGCAGTAATGATTGCGTTACTTGTTGAGTCATAAGCGATTGGAACAAACATTCCATCAGCAAGATATTGTGAAGGTTTCTTTTCTCCTTCGCCAAAAACAATCACATTGTCTGCTTTTCCTGCGGCAACATCAACAAGAATCTTCTTTGATAATGTTTTCACTTCATCCCATGTTGTAGGAACTGTATAATTCATGTGTTCGAAGAAAGTTTTATTATAAATCATGACTTCAGTTGATTTGTTAAATGGTAACCCATATAAATCATCGCCTTCATCCGCAATTCTATTTTCATTTAAATATGATTCTAAGAAGTCAGATAATACGAAGTCATCATCTTCACCAACTCCCTCAAGGTCGCTTTCAATAAAGTTTTGCAAATTAATTAAATGATTTCCTGAAAAGTACTCAGCAAAATGGTCTGGGTATCCAATCACCATTGTTGGTCCAATTCCATTGTTTAAATCAAGAATTGTCAATTTGCGGACATCTCCGTAGCCACCAGATTCAGCAATCAATTCTACATTAATATTAGGCCATTCAATTTTAAAGTCCTCTAATAATGTGGTAAGTGCTGTAGAAATGATGCCTGATGGAACTCTGAAACTGATGTTAATTTCTTGTTCAGCTTTTAAATCAGCAACAGAAATAATTTCAAATTCCGCATCAAATACATTTTTCTTACATCCTGTCAATGCGATTGCACCAACTAAAACAATCAATAAGATTAAAAATTTTTTCATTTTTCTTCCCTTTCTAATATTTTATTTTATATAACAAGCTTTTTTGCTTTGTTAACTAACCTTTAATACCACTACGTGAAACGCCACTCATGATATATTTTCTCAATAATATAAACACAATCAACAACGGAACTGTTACCATCGTTGACCCTGCCATCTGCACATTTAAGATAGAATCTGGTCCCGATTGTTCGACTTTTCCTTTAAACATTTCCAATAAACCGTTACTAACTAGATACATTGATTTATCATTTGTTACCAAACTTGGCCACACATAGGCGTTCCAAGTTCCTATCATGCTCAAAATAATAATCGTGATGATTGTCGCTTTAGCGATAGGAATCATTATCTTAATCAAATATCCAAAATCACTTGTTCCATCAACTTTTGCTGCTAAATACAGTTCATTTGGTATTTGTTTGAAAGTTTGACGTAAGAAGAAAGTATAAAACACGCTAGTTACAAAGGGCAAAACCAATGCTTGATAGGTATTTCTCCATCCCAACGAACCAATTGTCTGATAATTAGTAATGACATAAATTTCTCCTGGAATCATCATTGTCATTAATAAAATACTGAAAATCAATTCTCGTCCCTTAAAGTTCAATCTTGCAAAGGCAAAAGCGGATAAAACAACAGTAATAATTGTCCCCGTTGTTGTTAATACCGCTACTATTATGGTGTTTTTATACATAGTCCATAACGATATTCCTTTTGTTATTGTTCCGTTTTTGTTGGTAAATAGTTCTGAATAGTTTTCCCACATCCATGATCTTGGGAAAAAGATGAATTGATCGGAATTGATTTCCTCAACAGTTTTTAAAGAAGTGACCAACATATAATAAAACGGAATGATAATGAATAAAGCAACCAAAATAAGAAAAGAATACAAGACTATTGAAAACAATATTTTCTTTGTTTTATAGACTTTCATTTGTTTTGGATCTAAAAATAATTCTGAATGATTCATAGCAACCTCCTAATAATGAACACGTTTCTTGCCAACTTGAAGTTGAACAAGCGTGATTGCTAATATAATTGCAAATAGAATCAAGCTTCCCGCAGCAGCTTCTCCTAGTGGAACTCCTGAAGCCCACAATTTTTCATAAACATAACCAACGATAGTGATTAATAACTTTGGATCAGAGCCTGGTCCATATTTACCAGTACCAAAAATAGAAATAACACTACTATAGGCTTTGAATGCCCCAATTAATGAAGTGATTGTAATGTATAAAATCATGGGTGATAGTAGTGGAACTGTAATTCTCCTAAATACTCTGCCTCTTGGTGTTGCATCTATTTGCGCCGCTTGGTAGTATTGCTTATCTATACTTTGAAGTCCTGATAAAAACACAATTATTTTAAATGCCAATCCATTCCAAACTGTATAAATCATTAAAACAATCATTGCATTGGTATAAGATGCTCCTGCACCAATCCAACTTATATTTTTATTGAATAATTGATTAATAAACCCATCATATTGATGAAACATTGCTCCGAATACTAAACCTAATGCTATTGTGTTTGTAACATAAGGCAAGAAAAAAATTGTTTGAAATGTACTTTGTAATTTCTTTATTGAGTTTAACCCAACCGCGATGAATAAGCCGAGAATAATCGTAATTGGTACTGAAATAAAAACCATGATGCAAGTATTCTTTAATGCCGTCCAAAAAGTGGGGTCTTTGAAGATATAGATAAAGTTTCGAATTCCTATTCCATCCCATTTACCACTCGACATACTGTAGTCGTTCATAAACGCCATTCTAAAAGCATTTAAGATTGGCCAAAACGTAAAGACAGCTAACAGTATCATAGCCGGAGCTAACGATATTGCCGCTTTCCAACCATCCTTCTTGTACTCTAACATTAGATTAGTCTCCTTCCTGTCTCTTTATTAAAGACAAAGATTTTAGAATAACTAAACTTAATCTTTGCTCCTGGTACAATTCCTAATCCACTAGGAACAATTGCTCTGAAAGATTTATCGTAGTTTTTGATACGACTAATAATCATATTATCTCTACCAATATGCTCAACTAATTCTACTGTTGCTTCAATTTTACCTTTTTCATTAATCTCAAAGAACTCAGGTCGAATGCCAATAGAAACTTCTTGATTTTCGAAATCGATATTATCATCGATAAGAGTTCCATCACTTAATACTAATTTTTTATCTTGTATTTTTCCATCAATAACATTGATTGGTGGATTTCCTAAAAATTTTGCCACAAACAAATTCACTGGTTCATCATATACCTTTTGAGGATGATCCATTTGTTGTTCAATTCCTTCATTCATCACCACAATTGCATCAGAAATACTCATTGCTTCTTCTTGGTCATGAGTAACAAACACGGTTGTGATTCCTGTTTCTCTTTGAATTCGTTTAATTTCTTCCCTTGTCTGAAGTCTTAATCTTGCATCCAGATTTGAAAGCGGTTCATCCAACAATAACACTCTTGGATATTTTACTAGTGCTCTAGCAATAGCAACTCGCTGTTGTTGTCCACCACTTAATTGACTTGGCTTTCTTTCCATAAGTTCACCAATGTGAACCAATTCAGCCATTTCTTGAGCTCTTGCTAGCGCTTCTGCTCTTGGGATTTTTAAATTTTCTAAAGGAAATAATATATTTTGTTTTACCGTCATATGAGGGTATAAAGCATAGTTTTGAAACACCAAACCGATTCCTCTTTTTTCTGGTGGTAATAGTGTAACATCTTCATTATCAAAGAAAATGCTTCCTCCAGTTGGTTTGTGTAGTCCTGCAATCATATAAAGAGTTGTTGATTTTCCACATCCCGAAGGTCCAAGTAATCCTATTAATTTCCCGGCAGGGATAGTGACACTAAAATCATTTACTGCAACAGTTATTTTTCCTGTTTTATCCGTAAATTCTTTTGTCAAGTTTTTTAAGGTGACTTCAATGCCTTTTTGAACACTTTCTGCTGATTGTATGTTTTTGTTTTCTTCCATCTCTAGAACTCCTTATCACACTATTTTTACATCTAATTATAACATTTTTCAATAAATAATAAAAGTCTTATTTAAAAAAACGTACTTAATATTACCTTTGTTTTCTCCTTTATTATCTGTTTTTAAAAAAATAAAAGTTTTTTCTAAATGATATTTTCCTTTATTTTTTATTAACAACTTTTAAAAAACAAAAACCCTTAAGAATCACCTTAAGAGTTTGTTTTTATTATAAAACTACAAAATGCCACAATAAGTAAGCAACTGCAGCGATAAATAAGAATAAAAAGAACAAAAATTTTGCTTTTTTCAACATTCCTATTATACCTGCTAATACTAAAATTACTACAAAAGCTCCTACTACTAAAAAAACAAAATACCCGCCTTTTTCAAAAAAAGCTGTTAACCAATCCATAATTGGCTTAATAAATACTTCTACTTTGTTGTCCATGTTTGTAAAAAAGTCAATGATAAGTTGCATATTTTTTTCTCCTCTATATCTCCTCTATAATTATAACTTTTTTCTTCCTTCTAATGATTTTATTAATGTTACTTCATCAGCATACTCTATATCCCCACCCACCGGTAGTCCGTAACCTATTCTTGTTATAGAAACATCTTTTCCTTCAAAAATATTTTTTATGTAAAGTGCTGTCATTTCCCCTTCAATATTAGCACTAGTCGCTATTATTATTTCTCTTATTTTTTCTTTTTCTACCCGAGAAATCAATGTTTTTAAATTGATATCTTCAGGAGAAACTCCGTTTAATGGAGAAATCAAATCCCCGAGGACATGATATCTGCCATTATATTGATTCGTTTTTTCAAAAACAAGAACATCTTTAACGCTTTCCACCACCATTAGTATATCATCTCTCGTTGGTGAACTGCAAATATCGCATAATGCACCTTCCGTTATATTTCCACAAATTTCACATTTTTTGATTTTTTCCAATACTTCTTTTAATGAGTCACTGAATGATTTTACTTTATCCGAAGATAATTTTTGAATAGTAAACAGCGCTAATCTTTCTGCTGTTTTAGGACCTATGCCAGGATACATTTGAAAATTTTCGATTAATTTCGTTAGTGAACTAGGATATCTCATCATCTTTATCTAGAAAAAACCACCAAACCCACCTAGCATATCATTATACTTTTGCATTCTTTCTTTGGTTAGTTTTTCTATTTCCTTATACGCTTTTTGGCAAGCTGCAACAATCATGTCTGACAACATCTCAAAATCATCGTGCGATTCAACTGTAAATTCTTCTGATATCTTAATCGCAGCAATTTCTTTTGTCCCTAAAACTTCAACATTTACTACTCCTCCGCTAGAAGCATAAAATATTGTATTGTCAATTTCTTGTTGCGTTGCTACCATTTCTTCTTGCATTTTTTTAATTTTTTTCACTAATGCTTGTTGATTCATCTTTCTCTCCTATTTTTTTCTTTCCACTAAATTTCCGAAAATTTCTTTTAAATTTCCTACAAGTTCCTCTTCGGGTTTAATAACCTCTTTCTCGAAGCCAACATTCAATGAAGGATCATCAATTGGTTTTAGTTTTGGTTGCCTTGAACCCATGTAATATTGGTCTGCATATTCCTTACGCTTATCAAGCCATATATTCCATGGTAGTGCTAAATAGATATACTTGCTACCTAGACAATCGCGAATAACGTTGATTGCCTCTCTTCTAAATGGTCTTCTCATCACTTGGTTACAAATTGCTGCGCTCTTAAAAGCTATGATAATTTCATTGTCACCAACAACAACGACTTCTCCTTCTGATAATACTTCCGTAATATTTTGTTTTTCATAAGAAGAGTGTTTATTAATGTTTTCCCATTGTTCTTTAATCCTAACCAATCTCTCTTTGCTTTCTTTTTTCTTTTCTTGAGAGTTGTTTAGTATTCTTTCAACCACTTTAATATCATATCTTTCAAATTCATCCAGATCTTCATAGCGTAAAGGTTTTTCCATTGCCGCTCTTACTTCTGTTTTTAATGTTGTTTCTTTACTTGAGATGATGTTTTCTTCTATTTTTTTCTTTTCAGCATTTAATTTCTCATTCAAAGCCTGGCTTTCAGCAGAAAATATTCCAATGCTCGCTTCCTCTTTAGGCTCTGCTGGCTTTGTGATTACTATTTGCGATCTAGGCTTTTCAATATTAATTTCTTCCCTGAATATTGGTTGTTTTACTGGGTCTGGTGTAATCGAAGGAGCTTCAAAAGGTTTACTTTCTATTTTTTCTTGAACTTTTTCAATCGTCTTTTCTGGTTCCTTGTTTAATTCACCAAAATCAAATTTCTCTTTATCTGCACGCTTGTCAATATCGTCAACACCAACTAAATCGTGTCCGAATAAAACTATCTGGTTATCGTTAACTTTTCCTTGCGTCTTTTTCCCACCAATTGTTTGACTAGCGTATGCCCCTGAAAGCAAGCGACTTACCTTGTCTTCGAGGTATTCCAAACGTTCTTCGATTCTTAAATCTTTTGTTTTTTCTTCGAGGATTTTAGAAACTATCTCATTTCTTTCTCCCTCATTATCTCTATCCTGAATAAGCTCTTCGACTTTATTGATAACTTCTTGATAATCGATCTCTTTTTGTGTGGATGGCATGGTTTGTTTTATTTCTTCCAAAACCTTATCCACAATTAATTCATAATCTATTTTTATTTCTTGTTTTTCTTGGGATATCATTTCCTTTGCTTTTTTCGCAAGCTCTTGATAGTCTATTTCTGTTTTTTGAGTGTTTTTAATTCTTTGTTCTACTATCTCCATTCGCTCTTGCAAATTCTCATAGATATCTTCATTGTTATTACTATTATTAGAGGAAGTTACTTTCAGTAATTCAACATCTTCCTTGATTTTCAGCAAATCTTTTCTTATATCATCAGCAAATCCATAATTGCTTTTTGGCGTTTCTGCTGTCAGTTCCTTTACTTTTTGAATAATTTGAGGTAGTTCCATTTTACTCAATTCATTAATAACGCGATTAATTTTTTCTTCCATTACTAATATTTTTTCTGTGTTTCCGTTGGAAGAAAAAGCCGCAGGTGTTGGTTGAGTGTTTGTTAAATTCAAATTGTTAAGTTTCTCTTCCAATTCGCTAATTTTTTTAATCAGATTTAAATCTTCCCCGCTAACATTAATCATCTTGATTAGTGCAACTTCTAAGTAGATATGAGGAGTTGTTGATAATCTGATTTTAGCTTGCACATCGCTTAAAACATCAATATAATAAAAAACTTTCTCGATGCTTACGGTAGCAACAAATTCTTTGAATTCTTCTTTTTGAAAAATATAGCGCGAAAATAACGATGTGTCTACATTGCGATACATCAAGACATCTCGATAAAATTGCAATAAAGCATTTACTATTTTACTAACTTCTTTTCCTAAGTTAATTAATTCATTGACCGTTTTTAATGCTTGACCTATTTCTTTTGTTTCGAAAAATTTAGCAATTTGAATCGTTTTGTCATAACTTAAATTTCCCGTTACGCTGTTCACTTCTTCAATTGTAATCTCATCATCGCTTAATGATATTGCTTGATCTAGAAAACTTAGTGCATCCCGCATTCCACCTTCAGCACTCTCAGCAATTGCAATCTTCGCTTCTTTGGTAATCTTGATATTTTCTTCATCAGCTACGCGAGTAATTAAGCCAACTATTTCATTCACCGTTAAAGATTTAAAGTCAAATCTTTGACATCTCGATAAAATAGTAGGTAATATTTTATGTTGTTCTGTTGTTGCTAGAATAAAAATTACATGTTTTGGTGGTTCCTCTAATGTTTTAAGCAAAGCGTTAAAGGCGCTTTGGCTTAACATATGTACTTCATCAATAATATAAACTTTATATTTTGAACCCCCAGGTAAAAATTTAACTTTTTCTCTAATCTCACGAATGTCATCCACTCCAGTGTTACTGGCACCATCGATTTCAATAACATCGGGATTATTGCTTTCGGCGATTTCCCGGCAAGAAACACATCGGCCACAAGGTTCACTTGTTGGACCCTCTTCGCAGTTCAATGCTTTTGCGAATATTCTTGCAATGGTTGTCTTTCCTGTTCCACGAGGACCACTGAATAAATAAGCGTGGCTTATTTTACCCGTATCAATCGAGTTCTGCAAAGTTTTAACAATCACTTCTTGACCAATGACTTCGCTGAAGTTTTGTGGTCTATATGTTCTATACAAAGCTTTGTATGCCATCGCCTTTCATCTCCTCTATTTTTTATCATTATACCATATTGATATTATTTATTAAATGTTTTTTTATATTTGATTAAACATTTTTTACCATTGCCAATCAAATCTTTCCTGTCACCGACTATTAAAGCTTCTCTAACAAGGTCATAGTTTCTTTCCTTATTATATTGCATTAATGCTCTTTGCATTGCTTTTTCATGTCCTGTTTTCGCAACATATATTTTTTTCATTGTCCGTGGATCTACTTCAGTATAATACATACAAGTTGACAATGTTCCCGGTGTTGGGTAAAAATCTTGTACTTGCTCAACACGAATTTTATTTTTATGTAGGTATTCTGCTAGTTCAATGGCATCGCCTAATTCACAGCCAGGATGGCTGCTCATTAAATAAGGAACAAGGAATTGTTTTTTTCCATATTTACGATTGAGTTCACCATATTTCTTTGTAAACTTCTCATACAAATCAAAGTGAGGTTTTTGCATATAATCAAGCACGCGCGAACTTACATGTTCAGGAGCGACCTTCAATTGTCCTGATATATGGTATTTCACCAATTCTTCAAAAAATTCGTCGTCTTTATCATATATTAAATAGTCATATCTAATTCCACTTCTAATAAATACTTTTTTCACTTTGTCTAATGATCTTACAGACCTAAGAATTTCTAAATATTCTTTGTGAGAGACAACTAAATTTTTACACTTTTCCGGGAATAAACATTTTTTGTTTTTACATGCACCAAATTCCTCTTGTGCACTACAAGCCCGAATGTAAAAATTAGCAGTAGGCCCACCAATATCGTGAATATATCCTTTAAACTCCTTATCAGAAATAATTCTTTTCGCCTCTTCAACAACCGACTCTTTGCTTCTTGACTGAATTATTCGCCCCTGATGAAACGTTAGTGCACAAAAAGAACAACTTCCCATACATCCTCGATTAATGGCAATGCTGAATTTTACTTCTTCAATAGCGGGAATTGGTTCTTGATAGATAGGATGGTAAGTTCTTTCGTAAGGTAAACTATATACCCAATCTAGATATTCTCTGGTAAGAGGGAGTGCTGCTGGATTTTGAATAATATAACCATCATCATATGCTTCAACCAAAACATCTCCATTAATAGCATCCGTATTATTGTATTGAATATTGAAACTCTCAGCATATTTTAATTTATCTTTACTGATTTCTTTATAACTTGGTAGAAAAATATGGTTGCTCGGTATCAATATCTTTTCTTTTGTTTTCCAAACCGTTCCTCTTAAATAAATAATATCCTCAATTTTTAAACCGCTTTTTAAGGCCTCAGCTACATCGACAATCGTTTGGTCGCTCATTCCATAACAAATGATATCTGCTTTTGAATCGATTAAAATCGATTTTTTTAATTTGTTTTGTAAGTAATCATAGTGTGCCAGTCTTCTTAAAGAGGCCTCTATTCCACCTAAAATGATCGGGCTATCTGGAAACAATCTGCGAATAATATTGCTATATACAATTACTGCATAATCAGGTCTTAGTCCGATTTTTCCTCCTGGAGAGTAACTATCTTTTTCTCTTCGTCTCTTACTTACCGTATAATGATTAACTATTGAATCTAGATTACCAGAACTTATCAAAAATCCTAATTTTGGTTTGCCGAACTGAAGGAAGTCTTCATCAATCTCCCACTTGGGCTGAGCTAAAATAGCCACTGAATACCCCTGGGCTTCTAAGACACGAGAAATAATTGCTATTCCAAAAGAAGGATGGTCAACATATGCATCCCCAGTTATCAAAACAAAATCTACTATTTCAATGTTTCTCTCTATTAATTCTTTTTTACTGATTGGTAAAAACATATTGGTCCCCCGCCAGTATTAATATTATAGCAAATTTTTATCCGTTTTAAAATACAAATTTTCTTAATTGTTTGCATTTGTATTTATTTATGCTAAAATAAAAGGGGTGAAGTTATGCGAATTGATAATAAATTAGTGATTTTTATTTATCGCTTTATTCTGTTTTCACTGGGAATTGCCGGAATTCTTCTCAGTGTTTTTGACCAAGAAGGAACTTTCGTTCCGGAAATGTTTCTTTATTACACAATTCAAACCAATATTTTCTGTGTATTAATTTTATTATATATGTTAGTGAAAGAATTTATCTTCAAAAAGGATTTTTCATCAGGAATATATAAATTGAAATCTCTGGCAATGATTGCTATCTCTATCACTTGCCTGGTATATGCTTTTATCCTTCTTCCTGAATTTATCAATTTGGAGACTCCTGGTTATGATGTTTTGGGTATTAAGGACCTAATCATTCATTTTATAATCCCTATCGGTTTTCTAATTGATTACTTTCTATTTGATAAAAAGGGGGCACAAACTTGGGCGGGACCTTTGTTTTCCCTAATTTATTTGTTCTTATATGGAATTGTTATCTTTGTGTATTCAAGGATTGGAAATCCATATCTTACAGGGGAGCGATTTCCTTATGAATTTATCAATTTGGATAATTTAGGAATATTCCCAGTCTTGCAAAATATTGTAGTTCTAATTTTTGTTAATCTAGTTATTGGATATATCTATTATGGAATTGATAAACTTTTAGGTTTAGGTAATCGTAAAAAGGTTGAAGTAATCGATATTAGTTTCTTTAGAAATCGTAGATAGTTTATCAATGATTTGACTTTCTATTAACCTTGTGATAAACTACTCACAATCAAATAGGCTATGAAGAGAAAAGTACCCATTAATTTTATTTTAGTGAGATGGTGATAGTGGAAACCCATTATAAAACTTGGTGAAAGAACACTCTGAGCTGCTGGAAGAAATAAAGTAGAACCAGCCGTTTAGCTAACGTTATAAGTAATTGAGGGTCATATTTTTATATGAAACTAAGGTGGTACCGCTGCAATAACAGTCCTTGGAAATATTTCAAGGACTTTTTATATTAAAGGAGGAAAATATGAAAACCAGTGTTAGTGCATTAACAAAACAAACAAAAGATTTTATCGGAAAAGAAGTAATCCTTCAAGGATGGATTAGGACAAATCGAAGTCAAAAAGAATTTGGTTTTATAAATTTAAATGATGGATCTACCGTGAATAATATTCAAATCGTTTACGATAAAAACATTGATCATTTCGAAGAGATTTCTAAATTTAGAGTTGGCTGTGCCTTAACTGTTCAAGGTGTTGTCGTTTTAACACCTAATGCAAAACAAGCTTTTGAGCTTCATGCTAAGAGTATTTTATTAGAAGGAGATTCTCCTGAAAATTATCCTATTCAACCAAAACGCCATTCACGAGAATTTTTACGAGAACAAGCTTATTTACGTCCAAGAACATCTCTTTTCAATGCGGTTTTTAAAGTGCGCAGTTTATTGGCTTATGCTATTCATGATTTTTTTAGAAAAGAAGAGTTTGTTTATGTTCACACTCCAATCATAACAGCTAGCGATTGTGAAGGAGCAGGACAAATGTTTCAAGTAACAACACTCGATTTAGAGAATCTCCCAAAAGAAAACGGAAAAGTAGATTATTCAAAAGACTTTTTCGGAAAAGCAGCTAACCTTACTGTTTCTGGCCAATTAGAGGCCGAAACCTTCGCGCTTGCTTTCAAAAAGGTCTATACCTTTGGACCTACTTTCAGAGCAGAGAATTCAAACACTCAACGTCATGCTTCAGAATTTTGGATGATCGAACCTGAAATTGCTTTTGCTGATTTAACCGATGATATGAATCTTGTTGAGGCTATGCTTAAGTATGTAATTGGTTATATCCTAGAAAACGCTAAAGATGAAATGGAATTTTTCGAACAATTTGTTTGCCCTGGAAAAATAAAACAATTGCAGGAGTTAATCACTTCAAAAATTAGCATTTGTGAGTATCGTCAAGCAATTGAAATTATTAAAAATTCTAATAAAAAATTTGATAACCGCTTAGAATATGGCGATGATTTATCAACAGAGCATGAAAAATATTTAACTGATGAGTATTTTAAAGGTCCTGTTTTCGTCATCAATTGGCCAAAAGAAATCAAAGCTTTCTATATGCGCCTAAATGATGATCAACAAACTGTTGCTGCTGTTGATTTGCTCGTTCCTGGAAGCGGAGAATTAGTCGGCGGTAGTCAAAGAGAAGAACGCCTTGATATGCTGTTAAATAGGATGAAAGAAATGCACATTCCTATTGAAGAAATGCAATGGTATATTAACTTAAGAAAATTCGGAGGAACAAAACATGCTGGTTTTGGTCTAGGATTCGAACGATTAATTATGTATGTAACAGGTGTAGAAAATATTCGTGATGTTCTTCCATTTCCAAGAACACCAAAAAATTGTGAATTCTAATGATAATCATTAGAATTTTTGACAGCCTATCTTTACATTAAAATGTTTAACCTATCTATTCTAAAAAGTACTGTTCGTTAGACAGTACTTTTTTTCACTTTAAATTTAATAGCATCATTAATATTTCAAAAACCTCTGTATTATCTAGTATTTTATCAGCAAAAAAACTGCTTCTTGTCCCATATGCGTATAAGGGAACATTAACCGCTGTATGATATCGCGTTGCTTCGGTAAACCATGTGATATCTGGTTCCCCTTCTCCAATCACCAACCCTCCGGTTTCGTGATCCGCCAAAACAATCACTAAGGTTTCTTTGTTGCTGCGAGCAAAATTTAATGCCACTCTTAATGCCTTATCCAATTCTTGCACTGCCTTAGCCATTTTTATGATGTCACCTTCTCCGCATCGATTATCGATTTGCCCGGCTTCAACCATTAAGAAGAATCCTCGTTTGTTTTGCGATAAAACTTGAATTGCTTTGTTTGTCATTTCTGCCAATGTCGGCACATCACTTGCTTGATTCATCATTCTTCCAGAAGAATAAGCAGCAAATATTTTTTTTGCCTTCGTATTCAACAAACCCTCTTTTGTAGTAATAAATTCATACCCTTTTGCTTGTATCGCTTCAGCAAAATCGAGGTATCTTGCTACATTTCCTCCCATAAAAATATCAATTCCACTATCAATCTGTTGCGTTGGGATGCTATCTTGTAATAAATATCGATTTTCTAAATGAACTGAAAATGCAGCTGGAGTTGCATCATCTAAACCTTTATCTGTAATGATTCCTGTTTTCATCCCCGCTTCCTGAGCGTAGTCAAGAATTGTTTTTAAATCGTTTCCTTCCTTGTCTTTTCCGACAACTTCATAATTAGTCTTTACTCCTGTTGCAAAGGCTGTCGCTGCTGCTGCACTATCCGTAACATCATTGTTTAGGCAAGAAGTAATGATTTCGGCTTTATATTCTGCCTTGTCTAAATCGAAGATTTCTTTTTCTTTTAATAATACCCGTCGGGAAACTTCAACCTGATTAGCACCCATTCCATCACCAATCAATAAAATTACATTTTTAATTACAGCATCTTCTTCTTGTCGACTAATATATTTTTCATTTGTTTCAATGGCATATCCTCTATCATCTAATTTTAAACTAGTCGTAGTATTCCCACACCCAACGAGAATTAAAATCAACACCAACAATAAACTCAATGTTTTCTTCATTTCTGTCTCCTTGAATTCTTATTTAATACGTTATTATACCATATTTTGCTTTTTATAGTTTTTTTAACTATCCTACTTTTTCTTTACATATCTATTTCTATATATTATAATTGTTGCGAGGTTTTGTTATGAAAACAATCGATAAACTTATCATTATCTTCACTAATCTATTCTTATTAATTGTTGCTGTTTGGGCTATTACTGTTCCCATCACTTTATCAAAATCTTTTTATTTATACGAATTTGAAAAAAATAACACCGTTGAAGAATCGGGTTATAGCCAAACAGAACTTGATAATATTGCAAATACAATTATCCGTTTCTTAGCAGATAAAACAAACGATATGCAAGTTGTAATAGACGACACTCCTGTTTTTTCTAATCAAGCCATTTACCACATGCAAGATGTAAAAGACCTTTATGTTAATGGTAGTAAAATAGCCCTTATTTGTCTTTTCTTGCTTTTTCTTTCTATATTATATATTATCTTAAATTATCATCGCCTTAAACATCTTCTATTTAAATATAGTGCGTTTACAATAGCTATTATCTTACTTATTTGTTTTGCCTTTGCTGTTTATGCCTTTGTTGATTTTGATAGTGCTTTTACTTTTTTCCATCGCGTTATCTTTCCTGATGAACAAAAATTCAACGATGCCTTCTTTAGTTATGTCTCCAATTATCCTGAATTGCCTGGGGTTAATAATTTAATGCTCACAACAATTCTTGATGTGAAATTATTTATGGATGCCGGCATTATTATCGGTTGTTTTGTGGTGTTTATTGAACTTTTGTGGCTTGCCATCCTATACGTTTTAAAAAGAAAAATCCCCAATTTAAATTAGGGATTATTTTTTTATTTTTTTGATTTGATTGTCGCTTGTGCTGCTGCTAATCGAGCGATTGGAACTCGATATGGAGAGCAAGAAACATAATCAAGTCCTACTTCATCAAAGAACTCAATAGAAGAAGGTTCACCACCATGCTCACCACAAATTCCTAGTTTCAAGTTCGGTTTTGCTTCTCTACCTAGTTTTACTGCCATTCTAATTAATTTCCCAACACCTTTTTGGTCTACTCGGGCAAATGGGTCTGATTCATAGATTCTTCGCTCATAATATTGGGTAAGGAATGAGCCAGCATCATCGCGACTAAAGCCAAATGTCATTTGCGTTAAATCGTTTGTTCCAAAACTAAAGAACTCAGCTTCTTCTGCTATTTCATCTGCTAGAACAGCTGCTCTTGGTATTTCAATCATTGTTCCTACTTTATAGTCAACACTCATATGATTTTCATCAAGAATTTGATTTGCTGTTTTTACTACAATGTTTTTAATGAATTTTAGTTCTTTTGCATCGCCGACTAATGGAATCATGATTTCTGGTGCTGCACTGTATTCTGGATTGCGTTTCTTTACATTAATGTATGCTTCAATAACTGCCCTTGTTTGCATTTCTGCCAATTCTGGATAAGAAACAGCTAAACGACATCCTCTATGCCCCATCATCGGATTAAATTCATGTAATGATTCAATTTTAGCCACTAAATCGTGATAAGGAACTTTCAATTCTTCAGCAATTTCCTTAATATCTGCTTCATTGGTTGGTAAGAATTCATGTAGTGGTGGGTCTAGGTAACGAACTGTCACTGGATAATTACCCATGGCCTCAAATAGTTCTTCGAAATCTTTTCTTTGCATTGGTAATAATTTTTCTAGTGCTTTTTGTCGTTGTTCTTGAGTATCAGCAATAATCATTTCTCTCATTGCCTTAATCCGATCAGCTTCGAAGAACATATGTTCAGTTCTACATAAACCAATACCTTCTGCACCAAATATTCTCGCTTGTTTTGCATCTTTTGGTGTATCCGCATTTGTTCTTACTTTCAATCTTCTTATTTCATCACACCAATTCATGAATTTTTCAAAATTACCAGAAATAACAGCAGGAACTGTCGCCACTTTTTGACCATAGATTAGCCCAGTTGATCCATCTAAAGCTATCCAATCTCCCTTAACTAGTTTCTCTTTCCCTATCAATAAATAATTTTCTTCTTCATATATTTCCAGTGTTTTACACCCAGAAACACAACATTTTCCCATACCACGAGCAACTACCGCTGCGTGTGAAGTCATTCCTCCCCGAGCAGTTAATATTCCTTCTGATACATCCATTCCTTCAATGTCTTCTGGTGATGTTTCTAATCTAACAAGAATAACTTTGTTGCCCTTCTTTTTTTCTTCTAATGCTTGATTAACATTAAATACGATTTGACCACAAGCTGCCCCTGGAGATGCTGGTAAGCCTTCTCCTATTGAACGCGCTTTTTTAATTGCTACTTGATCAAATTGTGGATGTAATAAATTATCAAGTTGTTGTGGTTGGACTAGCATCAACGCTTTTTCTTTAGTAATCATACCGCTTTCAAACATTTCTACGGCAATTCTTAACGCTGCTTGAGCAGTTCTTTTACCACTTCTTGTTTGTAATAAATATAGTTTCCCATTTTCAATTGTGAATTCAATATCTTGCATATCATTAAAATAATTCTCTAATTTTAGTGATAATTCAACAAATTGATTATAGGCATCTGGCATAATCTCTTGTAATGTTTCAATTTCTGATGGAGTTCTAATTCCCGCAACAACGTCTTCACCTTGTGCATTAATTAAGTATTCTCCATATAGTTTGTTTTCACCTGTTGCTGGATTTCTTGTAAATGCTACGCCTGTTCCTGAATTATCTCCCATATTTCCATATACCATAGATTGAACATTTACTGCAGTTCCCCAATCTGAAGGAATATTGTTCATCTTACGATAATAGTTTGCTCTTGGGTTTTCCCATGAACGGAATACAGCATTAATTGCCCCAAATAGTTGATCTTTAGGATTATCAGGGAAGTCTTCCTTTAATTCCTGTTTATAAAATGCTTTGAATGCTTTTGTCATTTCCTTAAAATCTTCAGCTGAAAATTCTGTGTCCTGTTGGATCTTTCTCTCTTTTTTCATCCTATCGATGATTTCTTCAAACTTACTCTTAGCTAAACCCATAACCACATCAGAATACATTTGAATGAAACGGCGATATGAGTCGTAGGCAAATCTTGGATTTTGAGTGTTTTTTGCTAACCCTGCCACTACTGTTTCGTTTAATCCTAAGTTTAGAATAGTATCCATCATTCCTGGCATTGATACGCGTGCACCAGACCTGACTGATACTAATAATGGGTTTTGAGGGTCACCAAAGTTTTTTCCTGTGACTTTCTCAAGTTTTTCTAAAGCTATGTTGATTTCTTCAATAATTCCTTCAGAGAGTTTTTCAGAATTTTGATAATAATAAGTACATGCTTCTGTTGTTACCGTAAAACCTTGTGGTATAGGTAATCCTAATTTCGTCATTTGACCTAGATTGGCTCCCTTACCACCGCAAAGATTGCGCATCGTTTCGTCGGTCTCGGTAAACATAAAGACATATTTTTTTACAGACATATTTTCCTCCTCTATATTTTTTTTATTATAATTTATTATAGCACAAGTGCTTTTAAAAACAAATGTTTTTTTGTATATGCTTTTTCATAAATCATTCTTCGTCATAATAATCAAGAAAGCTATATTTTTTATCCTTTAATTTCCATTGCATGACACAATTTAAATTGACATTTTCTGCACTAGCATAAATGCATTTATCGACATCCTTGAAATCTTTTTTTATTTTCTTTATGATTTCTTTTATTTCCTTGCGTTTTGATGGCAATTCATTATTAGCCACGTTACAGCCGCAATTCATAGCCTTTATCCCACAAAACTCAATATAATTACGAATATCTTTTTCTTCAATATAAACCATCGGTCTAATTAATTCCATTCCTAAATGATTTGTTGACTTCAATTTGGGCATCATTGTTTTAAATGTCCCTGAATACAAAACATTCAATAGTGTTGTTTCAATGACATCATTGAAATGGTGACCTAGTGCAATTTTATTACATCCTTGTTCTTTTGCGAAATCATATAAGAATCCACGACGCATCTTTGCACATAGATAACAAGGCTGATCTTTTCCCAACAACTGGGATACATGGAAAATGTTTGATTCTTTTATCACAATCGGAATCTCCAGTTTATCCGCGTTTTCTTTTAATCGCAATAAGTTTTCTTTGTTGAAACCTGGATTCATCACCAAGTAACTAACATCAAATTTTATTTTTCCGTGCCTTTTAATCTCTTGAAACAATTTGGCCATGACAAGACTATCTTTTCCGCCAGAGATGCAAACTGCTATTTTATCGTTTTCTTTAATTAATTGATAATCTTCAATCGCTTTTACGAATTTTGAATAGATCTTGCTTCGATATCGCTTGATTAGTGCTCTTTCTATTTCTCTAATCTCCATATACTCTCCTTCAAAAAAAGAAGATTGCTCTAACTGCAATCTCTATTTCTTTTTCTTAATGCTTTTTACGGTTGTTTTTGCTTTTTGGTCTTCTGCAGTCCAAACCAAATAAAATGTTCCTGTGACAATTCCTACAAGGACGATTGCAATCAATCCTTGCCACCACAAATATTTTTTAAATAACCATGAATGGTATCCTGCATTTTTGAACGTTTTCACAACAGAAGGATCACGGAAGCCTTTCAAATAATCAGTTGTATCAATTTCATCAATATCGCTTTCGAAATCCGCTAAATAAAATTCTGCCAATGGTTTATCTGTTGGTAGTTTTGTTGTTGCTGAATCTGTTCCTGTAATCTCTAATGTTGCTGTAACTTTAATATTGACATCGGCAGAAAACTTAGCTAATGCCGGCGTTTGAGTAACTCTTATAATGCTAGATTGAACGTAATTTCTTGTTGTTTCCGCTTTATCTGCCCACTCTGGAACTGAATCATAATCTTGAATCATGACATCGCTTCCAGTCGTTAATGTTATTGAAAAAGGATCTTTTCCGTTCGTTGGCGTAAAGGTTAGACTAAATTTAGGCATCTTTGCTTCATCGATAATTGTTCTATCGTCTAAAGTAAAGTAGTCCTTTACTAAGTTGTAATTCACATTGTAAATAAAGACTTCAAATTTTACCTTTTTTTGGACTTCATCATCAACACTTGGTTGATAGTAATAGTAAGCGCGATAAATAGCTAGCGTAAATAAAGGGTTTCCTGCTTCGTTTTCTATTGTTTCTATGTATAATGGATTTTCATCATAATAATAATTTTCAAATTGGCGATAGTTTTTAATTCTTCCTTCGCTGGTTATCACTCCCTTATTCAAGTAGTTTTTAAATAAAGAAGCTACAGCGGTGTTTTTTTCTGGTTCATATCTAACAGCAATACCATACCAGCCGATCATAAATGCTCCGACTAATGGTAATATGATTGCTATGATAAGAATAATAATTTTTTTCATACGAGTCTCCTTTTAGATATCTGAGGTATTATAGCATGGATTTATCTTTTTTTCAATATTTTATTTCAGTAATCGGTTTAATAATTCATTTTTTATTCTTTGCTGTTTTTTTATACAAGAAATAACCTATTTTTGTTCTAAACTTTTCGTTTTAAATTTTATTAGATTATTTCGTAAAACAACTGTTAATGTATTTTTAAAAATATTTAAAATATCTATTGTATTTTTTTGAATAATATAATATAATATGATTATGAAAGGAGAAGTGTTATGGAAATACAGTGGTTTTCTAAAAATTTGCAAGGTGTCGTAACAATTTATGAGACTAACATTACTTTAAATACAGTTGCCAGTTCTTACTTTAAAAATGCTTTTGCTACCTTGATTGGGTTCAATAAAAAAGAAAACATTTTATTGATAAAAGCATTAAACAAAGAAGAAGCAAAACTAGGTAATTATTCTTCAATAGATTTACATGATATCTCAATAAAACCTAGCTATGGAAGAATAAATGGTAAGGGACTTGTGAAAAAAATATGCGAATTCTTTTCAATGGATTTTGAAAAACAAAAATTATACAAGTTTCCTTGTAGTTGGGATGAGAGTAACAAGTACTTAAAAATATATTTAGAGGAGGAAATAGAGTAATGGAGTGGTTCCATTGGGTAATGCTTTTAATTTGGGCTTTAATTTTTATTATCACCTTAATTATTGAATTAGGGACCGCAGATGTTACAACAATTTGGTTTTGTCTTGGATCTTTAATCGCACTTATCTGTGCTGCTATTCCGCTTGACCCTTTAATTCAAATTTTAGTGTTTTTTGGCTCTTCAATTGCTTTGCTCTTCTTAACAAAACCTCTAACAAGAAAAATGATGAACAAAGAAATTATCAGGACAAATACCGACAAAATAATTGGCATGGTAGGACAAGTAACTAAAACTATTTTTCCTGATGAAGTAGGGGAAATTAAAGTAGACAACAACACTTGGCGCGCGATTTGTAACGAGGCCGTGATTGTTGAAGTGGGAGAAAAAGTATTAATTAATGCCGTTAGCGGCAACAAAGCTGTTGTGTCAAAAATAAACGATCAATCAAATATTGAAATTTTATAATCTAAAAAGGAGGAAAGAAAAATGTTTTTAGCTGCTAATCCAGGATTAGTAATCATCCTGGGAATTATTATTTTAATTATCGTTATCATTTTTGCTTCAAGTTTTAAAATCGTTCCTCAAGCAAATGCTTACGTTGTTGAACGATTAGGTGCTTACCATACAACATGGGGAACAGGCATTCATTTTTTAACACCAATATTTTATCGTATTTCCAAGAAAGTTTCTTTAAAAGAACAGGTTATGGATTTTGATCCTCAACCCGTTATTACAAAGGATAATGTTACAATGCAAATTGATACAGTAGTATTTTTTACTATTACAGATCCTAAAGCTTATACTTATGGTGTCGATAATCCAATTTACGCGATTGAAAAACTGACTGCCACCACGCTTCGTAATATCATTGGTGAAATAGAGTTAGATGCAACGCTAACAAGTCGTGATTTAATCAATGCTAGAATGCGCGAAACCTTAGATATCGCAACTGACCCTTGGGGAATTAAAGTAAATCGTGTAGAATTAAAAAATATTCTTCCACCAAAAGATATTCGCGACGCTATGGAAAAGCAGATGCGCGCTGAGCGTGAACGTCGTGAAGCAATCCTTCGTGCCGAGGGAGAAAAAAGGTCTTCCATTCTTCAAGCAGAAGGGATTAAACAATCTTCTATCTTACAAGCTGAAGCAAAACGTCAAGCATTGATTGAAGAAGCAGAGGGTATAAAGGCTGCCGCTATTCTTAAAGCGCAAGGTGAAGCACAAGCTATATTGGAATTACAAGAAGCAAAAGCAAAAGGTATTGAACTAATCAAGAAAGCCGGTGCTGATAATGCTGTATTGACAATCAAGTCTTTGGAAGCCTTAGCTGAGGTATCTAAAGGTCAAGCAACGAAAATTATCGTCCCTTCAAACCTTCAAGGAATTGCTGGTTTAGCTACTTCTCTTGCTGAAATTGTAAAAGAAAAATAGCATGGTAATTAAAGTCACCAGTTTTTAACTATTTTTTATCATAAAGAAAAAAAGAAGTCGTAAGGCTTCTTTTTATTTATAGTTATTTTTTCTATTTTCCTAAACAAAACTTGGAAAATAATTCGTTGATTAAACTTTCGTTTGCAACATCTCCTGTTATTTCGCCTAAATAATGCCACGCTGCCTTAATGTCGATAGAAACAATGTCGATTGGCATTTTTTCTTTAATTGATTGTAAACTATCTTCAATGGCTTTTTTGGCTTGTTTCAATTTTGCAACCTGCCGAGCGTTACCGATATAAGATGCATCCATTTCGTTGATGTTTCCTACTATACACTCTTCTTTTATTTTGTTTTCAAGTTTTTCAATATCTTTTTCATTAAACGAGGACAATAAAATATAGTCTTTTATTTCAGATAAATTAATTTTTGATTGTAAATCTTGTTTATTAATAACAATGATCCGCCTCTTATCTTCTGTTAACTCTAATAATTTATGGTCATAATCATCAAGCAAAGTACTGTTATCAAAAACAAGAATAATAAGATCTGCCATATTAATCGCTTCTTTTGTTTTTTTAATTCCTATCTTTTCAACAACATCGCTTGAATCTCTTATCCCTGCTGTGTCAATTAAATTGAGAATTATTCCTCCTATATTCGCTTTTCCTTCAACAATATCCCTAGTTGTTCCCGCTATATCCGTAACTATTGCTTTTTCTTCACGTAGAAGAGCATTTAGTAAACTAGACTTTCCTACGTTGGGTTTTCCTATGATAACTGTTTTAATTCCCTCTTTGATAATTCGAGATGTTTCGCATTTGTTGAGAATGCTTTCGAGCTCCTCATTCATTGCTTCCATAGTTGGTTTTAATATTTCAATGGTAATTTGTTCTTCATCTTCATATTCTGGATAATCAATGTTAACTTCTATTTTTGCCATACAAGTTAATAAACGACTACGAAAATCATCTATTAATCTCTTTACATCGCCTCTTAATCCCAAATTCGCTATTTTCAAATTTGTTTTTGTCTTTGCTTCTATAATATCCATAATAGATTCTGCCTGAGTTAAATCGATGCGACCATTTAGAAAAGCTCTTTTGGTGAACTCTCCTGGTTCTGCTAATCTAGCTCCCATCACCAAAAGCATTTCTAGGATTTTATTGGTAACAAAAACCCCTCCATGGCAACTTATTTCTACAACATCTTCGCGGGTATATGTTTTGGGAGCCTTCATGACACTGACAAGAACTTCATCAATCACTTCGTTTTTGTCGACAATGTGACCATAGTGAATCGTATGAGAAGCAACCTTATACAAATCCTTACCTCTAAACAATTTATTAACAATAATTAGCGCTTCTTGACCACTGATTCTTATAATAGATATTCCCCCGCTTCCTAGTGGCGTTGATATCATTGCAATTGTGTCATTCATACTTTTCCCCCTTTAGAATAATCCTGAAATGTTCCCCTTATCATCTATTCTCATGTTTTCGGCGGCCGGCACTTTTCCTAATCCTGGCATTAATAGCATATCTCCGGCGATTGCTACAATCATTTTCGCTCCTGTCCTAATTTCTATACTCTTTATCGTCAATTCATGTTCCTTTGGAACTCCCAATAATTTTGGATTATCACTTAAAGAATATTGTGTCTTGGCAATCACAACAGGAAGCTCATTAAGCTTTCTCTTTTCAATTTCTATTAATGTTTCTTTTGCTTCTTCAGAGTATTTTACTGCTTTTGCACCATATATTTTAGTGGCTATCTTCATTATTTTGGTTTCCGGGCTGTCTGTTACATCATAAACAAACTGGGTTTTCTTTTCTTTCTCGCATAGTTTTATCACTTCATCTGCAAGTTCTAAAGCTCCTTCGCCACCTTTACTCCACACCTCAACAACAACTGCTTTTACCTTTTGCGTAGCGACAATCTCTTTTATTGTTTCTAGTTCTCGATTTGTGTCACTGCTAAACTTATTAATAGCAACTATCGTTGGTAATCCAAAGACTGTTGTCATGTTTTTGATATGTTTAATTAAATTCTCTGCACCTTTTTTTATCGCTTCTACATTTTCAATTGTCAATTCCTCTTTAGGGATTCCTCCATGCATTTTTAAAGCTCTGCCCGTGGCAACTATAATTACAGCATTTGGCATGATATTTATTTTTCTGCATTTTAAATCAAGAAATTTCTCCGCCCCTAAGTCAGCTCCAAAACCTGCCTCCGTTACTGTATATTCACCCAAGCTCATCGCCGATTCTGTAGCTATAATGCTATTACAACCATGAGCAATATTGGCAAAAGGTCCACAATGAATCAATGCTAAATTACCAGCAAGCGTCTGAACAACATTTGGTTTTAGAGCTTCTTTCAGAAGAATTGCCATTGCATGATGAGCATTGAGATCTCTTGCTGTAACGGCTTTCCCTTCTTTATCATAAGCAACTGTAATGTCTGCTAAGTTTTCTTTTAATTCGTGAATATCTTTAGATAAGCACATAATGGCCATAATTTCACTTGCTGCGGTAATATTAAATTTTTCTTTCCGTAAAACTTCTTTTTTTGTTCCGCCATTACTAACGACGATATTTCTTAATGCACGGTCATTTAAATCTAAACAACGATTGAAAACTATTCTGTTTTCATCAATATTTAAAGCATTCCCCTGATATAAATGATTATCAATCAAAGAGGACAAAAGATTATTTGCGGTTGTGATCGCATGAAAATCACCATTGAAATGCAAATTGATGTCTTCTATCGGGATTACCTGAGCATATCCGCCCCCAGTTGCTCCCCCTTTTAAACCAAAAACAGGACCTAACGAAGGCTCCCTAAGCGCTAATATCGAAGTTTTTCCTCTTAAATTAATAGCATCGCTTAATCCTATACTAACGGTTGTCTTTCCTTCTCCTGCCGGTGTAGGAGTGATAGCAGAAACAAGAATTAATTTCCCTCTTTTTGTTTGGTGAATCTTTTGATAATCCAGCTTTGCACGATATTTACCAAAATAATCAAGCATGCTTTCCTTTATTTGAAATTTTTTCGCTATTTCCTTTATTGTCTTCATTTTAACACTGTGGGCGATTTCAATATCTGTCATATTTTCTCCTTTGCTTGTTTACCATATTCATAATAGCATAAACTCATTTTTTTCTCAATTATTTTACTCATTTCCTTCACCAAATATCTTTTTTTATTTTGCTTTTTCCTTATCTTTGTTTTTATTATTGTCACATTTAATTTGTTATATTACTTCCTTTTATTTTTCTTTCGTGGTATAATGAATTACCTAAGATAAAGGAGGGGTTAATATGATTGCTTTCAACTTATCGAGCATGCATAGTGAAGCATCTAAAAAAATCACTGTTAATTTTTTAATTGATTTTATTTATAATTCTATCTCTTTTGAAACAAGTGTCGTTTCCCTTGATGAAGTAGCAAGAATTATCAATGGAGATAGTACTGACATTGAAAAAAACAAAGTGACTATTGTGAACAACAATCTTAACGGCTTTTTATTTATACTAGATTTATTAGAAAAAGAAGAAGCTTTTACCGAAAACAAATTAAAAGATTTACATGAAATTATAATGAAGGATTTAGGCATTGGCGGCCTTTATCGTAATGTAGACATTTCTGTTAGGGGATCTAATCATACACCCCCAAGCCATATCAAAGTTTATGATCGTATGAAGAAGTACTTTGATACCATCAACACTCCTACGGATAACATTAAGGAACAAATTGCTTTTAGTTATTTACAACTAATGAAAATCCACCCTTTCTTAGATGGAAATGGTAGATGTGCGCGTATTGTACTTAATTATCAATTGTTGAAAAACAATTTCGATCCTGTCATTCTTGACTATAACAAAAAAGATAAATACTTTGCTTGCTTAGAAGAATTTAAAGTAAACAAGAATATCCTTCCTTTTATGGATTTTATTGACATAAAAGGGTAAATAATATAGAAAAAAAGGGACTCTCTCCCTTTTTTTATTTTGCTTCGATAACAAGAATTCTATTTGGTTCTTCTCCCTCAGAATATGTTTTTACATCCTTCCATGAAGATAATTTATTGTGAATTATTTTTCTTTCATAAGCATTTAATCCATCTAAACGAACGGGGTGCTTTGTTCTGGCAACTTGTTTACCGTACTCAACAGCCATGCTCTCGATATTTTTTTCGCGACGTTTTTTATATCCGCCAACATCAACTAATACTGTTTTAATTTCATCTTTCTCACAATAGTTGTTTACAATAATGGAAACTAATGTTTGTAATGCAATTAAATTTCTTGAGTTTTTCCCGATTAAATAGCCATTATATTCTCCAGCATCAATGCTAAACTCTACGCTACCTTCTCGTTCTTTCTTTTCTATAAACCCTTCGATTCCGTTTGTATTTAAAATCATTTGAATATATTCTTTTGCTTTAGCAACGCCATTAGTTATAACTTTAACTTCAACTTCAAGTTTTCCACCAATTCCTAGAAAACCCTTTGTTTCTTTTAGAATATTGATTTCAAAATTTTCTTCACTAACGCCAAAATCCTTTATCGCTAGTTCCTTTGCTTCAGCTATAGTTTTTACTTCATATATTTTTGTTTTCATTACTATAAATCTCCTTATTTTTTCATCTTGATTCTTAATTTTTCAAGTCTTGCGCTACTTGATTTACTTCCAATATAACTTTGGAAAGTAGAATAAATATTACCAACAAACCAATAAAGACCCAACGCTGCTGGACTTGTTATAATAAATATAACCATCATTATCGGCATTCCATACATCATGACTTTCATCATCGTTTCTGTTTGCCTTTGTTGCTCTGTTTTTTCTGGACGACGATATGCTGGAAGACTTGCTTGCATGCTTTCTTTTTGCTTTTCTTGTCTTTTTGTTAGTAAAATTTGGCTTCCTAATTGTGTTAATCCTACTAATCCCGCAAGAATATATATTCCAATCTCTTGCCATCCCCCCATGCTTTTATCCTTAAACAAATCTATTCCCAAAATTGTTGTATTCATAAAATCAAAGTCAATTGGTAATTTCACAATCCCTAATTTAGTAGCAACTTCTGGGTTTTCTATTAAGTATGTCGTTGTTGTTGAGGGGATTCTTCTTAATGTTTCAAAGAAAGAAATAAAGATTGGCAATTGTAAAAACGGCATCAAACATCCACTAAGTCCAATTCCATACTTTTTATAAAGTTGCATCATTTCCATTTGTTTTCTTTGTTGACTCTCTTGATCTGTCTTTTCAGCGTATTTTGCTTCAATCTTTGCTTGTTCAGGTCCGACTAATTGCATTTTTAATGACATATCGTTAGACTTGGCATAAATCGGCCAAGCTGCAGTTCTCACAACTATTGTTGCTAAAACAATTGCGACACCATAATTACCAAAGGCAATTGTTTTCCCCAACCCCCACATTAACATGGTCATCGGCCAAACTAAGAAATCCCACGAAGGGAACTTGAAGCCATATATTGGTTGGTAAACTATTTCTGCTTCTTGCTTTCTGCAGCCACTTAAGAAAAATAATCCCACAATTAATACTGCAGCAATAATATATTTCCATTTATTTTTGTTCATTTTTTTTCTCCTTCAATATTTTACTAAACAAATTACTTAAACTGTCGTCTTTTTCTTGAAACGTTAACTCTACTGCTAACCTTTTTATAATGATTAAAGCCTTGATTCCTATCAATTCTTTTTTGTTTTTTCTAATAATCTCTCTTACAGCCCTTTTTTCATAATTTCTAATAACCGCACGGCCAACTTTTTTAGAAACCGATATTGCTATTTTCATTTCGCCTTCGCTTTGTTGATAATAAATTGTATAAAATCTATTTCCTACACTTTTTTTCAAAGACATCACTTTTTCTATTTCATAGCTTTTTTTTAAACTGTATTTCCTATTCATTTTCCCTCCAATCAGCAACAAAAAAGACCACTCCTAATCATTGTTGACATACGAGTGGTCCTGGTTTTTATGCTGTTAATTGTTTTCTACCTTTTCTACGTCTATTAGATAAGACTCTTCTTCCACCAACAGTTGCCATACGAGCACGAAATCCATGTGTTTTGGCGTGTTTTCTTTTGTTTGGTTGGTATGTTCTTTTCATAGAGAGCACCTCCTATACTAAACCATGCTTGTACATTATACTACAATCAAATTTTTAAGTCAAATACTTTTTTTCTTTTATATCAAGATATCTTTAAAGTCAATCTTGTATAAAATTTCTGTTTTTAAATTGTTTGCGTCGGTATAAAAACCCTTAATATAGATATATTCGATATCAATTGTTTTATTTGCTTTGCTTGTCATAGCTATTGATGTATCTACTGTAGAGAAGTAGTAATAGTTATATAATCCTCCAATAGGATATATTTCTTTATCGCTTGTTACAATGAAAGCTTGAAAATCGAAGTGGAACCTCTCACTAGGATTAGTAAAGTTAATCGTGTTGGTAATCGTATAGTTTGTTGAATCACTAATCGGTTCGTTTGCCTTTACAGAAAAATTAATTTTTCCTAAAATATCTGTTTTATCGGTGAATTTCGAACTATTAAGCTCGCTTTTCTTTAATTTAATGATTTCTTCACCAAATGTTACTGTCCTCTTAAGAATCTCTTCTTCGCTTCTTTTATAATGATATTGAATTTTCCCAAATAATTTTTGATATCCCCCGCCACTAACAGACTGGTTACTCATCATAGTATGAATGGTTGGGGCACTTGTTGAACTCCAATAATCAATGCCAGAGATATAATCCATTGTGTTTTCGTTGGTTAATCCGCTGAATTGAAAACTGACATTATTCAAAGCAGTTGAATAGTTATTATAAATATACGCTGTATAGGAATGCTTCACAGCTATTTCCCCTGTTCCGCTTTTGGTTATAACGTTGGTTGATTTAATATATGGGGCTACTTCATAGTTATATTCTACATGCTTATATTCTGGAATTACCACATAATTGTATTCTGGGAAAAAGCTAAGCAACGCCCAAAAAGCAACAACAGCATAAGCCAATATGATTAAAATAATTGTTATGTTATTTAATTTGCTAGGGAAACTAAAAATTCCGCTGCTTTTTTCTTTTTTGCCTTCTTGTTTTTTTGCCTTTAGATTTTCCATTTTTCCAACCAGTAAACTCTTGTTTACTGCCTCCATTCTTTTTAATTTAATGCTGATAATATTTTACCATAAATTATTTTTATTGCAATATTTTTTTCTTTTTGTTAATTTCTCTTTCTATATTATATATAGTTTTTCTTCCCACATTTCTACTTAGGGAAAGAATTAGGAAAACTGCCTTTTTTATTCCCCTTTTTTTCCACATGTGGAATGTTGAAAAGTTTTTTCACTTTTCTATTTATTATTTTTCTGTTTTATGGTATCATTTGTGTATGGAATAAATGAGAGGGGTTTTTTTATGCGCGGTCCTATCACATTGTGGCAAGAAACTCTCAATATGCTTAAAGAAGAAATAAATGAGGATGATTTTAATTCCCTGTTTGCGGAATTAACCGAAATTTACAAGGCTGAAGGTGGATATATTTATATTCCAGTCGCCCGTTCTTTTGATAAGTTTAGAATTGAGAAGTTCTATGTTGATAAGCTCAATAAATTAGTAGCTAAACTTTCTGATGAACTCATAAAATTCAAATTTGTTACTAAAGCTGATATTGAAAAAGAGTTGGAGGAACAATCAAAAGAACCTCTACAAACACCAGAATTAAGCTATGCTACACGTACTTTATCTCCAACCTTTACTTTTAACTCCTTTGAAGTTGGAGAAAGCAATCGCTTTGCTTTCATCGCGGCGATGAAAACTGCCGAATCTGCTGAATCTGCTGAAAAAATGTATAACCCTTTATATATTTTTGGTGATGTAGGATTAGGGAAAACACATTTAATGTCTGCTATAGGAAACTATATTCTCGATAATAAAATCGATTCGAAAATTCTTTACGCAAGCAGTCAAAAATTTGCTGAAGACTACTTCCTCGCAACAAATAAAAAGAAAGGTTCTGGAGACAGTATTGAAAGAATAGAATCTTTTTATTCCAAATATCGAGACGTAGATGTTCTTTTAATCGATGATATCCAATTTCTTCAATCAAAAAAATGGTCACAAGAAGAGTTTTTTAAAGTCTTCGAGCATCTTATCGGTTTAAACAAACAAATTGTTATCACTTCTGATAAACCCGCAAACGAACTTACAGACATCATGCCTAGATTACGGTCTCGCTTTAATTGGGGGCTTTCAGTAGATATTAAACATCCTGACAAAAATTTAAGGGTTAATATCTTAAAAAGCAAGCTCTCTACATTAATTAAAGATCCTAGCGATGTTCCTTTAGAGGTCTTAGATGCTTTAGCTGATTATTTTCCTAACAATATTCGTGATTTGGAAGGAGCTTTGAGGGGCTTTGTTACCTATTGTATTTGTTTAAACATTCCTTTCACTGTAGAAAACATGTTAATCGCCTTAGAGAATACTCTTCCTAAAGAAAAAGATCTAAAAAATGTTTCTTCCTCTTCTAAATTAATTGAACAAACAAAAAATATTGTTGCTAATTATTACAAAATTGCCGTTTCAGACCTAACTTCTCAGTCACGCAAGCAAAAAATTGCTTATGCTCGTCATGTTGCAATGTTTCTCTTGCGCGATAAATTTAATATTCAATTAAAAACGATAGGAGAAGCTTTCGGAAACAGAGATCATGCTACGGTTTCTTATGGAATCGATAAAATTGTTTTTATGCAACAAAATGACCCTCTAGTTAAGAACGATATTGAAATTTTACTAAAAAGCATTGAAAAATAACAGTTTTCCACTTTTACACATTCTTAATAATAAAAATAAAAAATAAAGATAAATAATAAAGGAGCCTTTTATGATTTTTACAATTAATAGAGATCTATTGTTGCAAAACTTAACTTCAGTTAGCAAAGCTTTATCTACTAAAGCGCAAATGCCTGTCTTAACAGGAATTAAAATTGATGTTGTTGATAATAAAATATTACTAACAGCATCGAACAGTGAAATTTCTATTCAAGCATGTATTGATGATAAAAAACATGTGAAAATAGAAGAAGAGGGGACTTTCATAGCACCGGGAAAATATTTAATTGAACTAGTAAAGAAAACCGAAGCGAAAGAAATATATTTTGAGTCTTTTGAAGACAACGCCATTAAAATATTAGCAGATAAAAGTAATTTCACCCTAAATGTTCTTTCTAAAGATGATTATCCTATAATATCTTTTGCAGATTCACCAACATTTCTTACTTTAGATGCGATTAACTTAAAACAATTAATCAGAAAAACAACCTTTGCGGTTTCTTTATCTGAGTCAAGAGTAATATTAACAGGAGTTTCTGTTACTTCTCAAGGGAATTTGTTAGAAGTTGTTTCAACAGATAGTTATCGATTAGCGAAAAAACAACTTAAATTTAATGTCGATTATCCAGAAATAAAGGTAGTAATTCCAGGAAAAAGCTTGGATGAACTAAATAAAATCGTCGATGAAGGTGAAACTCTTGTGGAGATTCACATAAGCCATACGAAAGCGTTGTTTAAATACAAGAATTTGTTATATCAAACTCGCTTAATTGACGGGACTTTCCCAAATACAAACAGTTTAATTCCTACAGAATTCTTAACCAGCATAAAATTTAACAAAAACGAGCTCATTTCAGCAATCGAAAGAGCAGCTGTATTTACTAATATGGATTCTTCTAACATTATAAAATTGACGTTAAACAGCGATAAAACCGTGGAGATTGCTTCAACAACCAATGAAATCGGTGCGGCACAAGAAGAACTAAATCCAATTGAATGTAGCAATGTAGTTCCTTTCCAAATCGCTTTCAGCTCAAAATATTTTTTAGAAGCGATCAAATCATTTGATTCTACGGAAGTAACGGTGCATTTTACTGGAGAAGTAAGACCATTTATTATCACAGGAGAATACGATCGTAATTTAATTCAATTAATATTGCCAGTAAGAGTATCATAATAAAAAAAAGAGTCGAAAAACTCTTTTTTTATTCTAAATTTATTAATTTAAACAATTCTAATAGGTCTTTTTGTAACAAATCTTTGTTTGTTTGATCATAACGTTCTAAAGAAGTAACATCAAAAACGCTAATTCCTTCTGCTTGAAGGTTTTTAATAATAGATTTCTCTTGCAAAGCGGGAAGAACAGTTGCCGATTTGGTGAATTCTTTTGCTTGTTCTTGTAATTTTTCTAAAGAAACCTTAGGAGCCCTTCTATTTTTGCTGTATCCGTTGGGTAAAACATACTTAATTTTTGTTAAATCAATATCATTATCGATAAAATATTGAATTGTATTGAAAAAACCACCTAATCCGAGGCTATCTAAGCCGACAACAATCAAAATATGATGACTAAAATCTAATAAAATCTCCGTTAAGCGATTGCTTGATGGTGGAAAGTCGATAAAAATATAATCAAAGTAGCTAGAGCAATCAACAATTAATTTTTTTATTATTTTTTCTTGGCTTCTTTCTAAAGTTAGCTTCATAGAAAGTTTGTCGGTATTTAAAGTTTTAATTAAATAGAGGTTTTCTCTGGCTTCTATTAAAATATCTCCTAGTTCAGCATGTCCTGCTAACCAAAATTCTAAATAATTATCATTAGTATCGAAGATTTTCTCTTCTACACCGAAGATTTTAAAGATACTATTTTGGTCATCGGCACTAATAATTAAAACCTTTTTCCCTAAAGTAGCGTAATAATGCGCTAAAAAACCAATAAAAGTGCTTTTGCCGACGCCACCCTTCTTACAAAAAGTAGAAACAACAGACATTATAAGCCCTCTCTTTCTAGTTTTTCAAGAACCGCTTCTTCAATATACTGTGAAAACTGTAAACTTTTCTTAGCAGCAGCAATCTTAACCCTTACTCGTAATTCTTTTTCCATAACAGCTGTGTACTTCTCTTTCTCGCTGGCGCGCGTTTGTTTAGTAGCAGGCGCTAAAGGATTTTCTCGCTTTTGAAACGGGAATGATGATCTGTTCATTGTGTCAACCTCCTTGCTATAAATATATACACAAAAACATATAAACATAAAAACATACAAAAACAAAAACATATTTACATATATATGTATATATGTGTATTTTTTGCTTTTTTACTCTTTTTTAGGAAAGAAAAAAGAGATTTTTAGTCGTTTAACCCTAGGCCGACAGGGAAAAGTAACGACAAAAACCAGAAAACCTATTCCTCTAAAGTCCTTAAGTTTTAAACCAAAAATACAACCCCATTAAAACGCCGATAAATTTCGTTTTAAATCGTTTTTATACAAAAATAGGTAAAGTTATTAGGGGTGGGTCGTTGAAAACAACGCACAAAAAATTTTAAGGGGTAAAAATTCTCTTTAAAAAGAGGTAAAAACCGTTTTTTGGCCTGTTTTTCGGTAGATGTGCGACGGAAAGCGCAATAAATAAGTATATAAATAAACAAACAAATAAATATATATGTATAAGAATAAATACATATATATGTAAATGCGTATTAGTGTTGTTTTGTTGCGATCAGATATAACAAAAAAAGATTTCGTTTTTTCGTTTTGTTTAGAAAAACAAGAGCAAAAAAGCCATCCCAACCTGGATGATTATCTTTATGCACATATTATATAATAGAAACGAAAGGAAATCAAGACTTTATATGTATTTATGTAAATATTTATTAAAGGATAAAAAGCGGTTGCTTTTTGCCATAAAAACAGATGTGTATATCCATATTTTAACAAAAAATCACAAAATCAAGTTCATTAAATATCATTTTTAACAGGAAATCTAGCACGAAGGCGTTTTTAATTTGTTTTTAAGTAAAAAGAAAAGATTAAAATTAAAACAAAGAGTATATAAATTTGTAAAAAGGGCGAGGAAAAGAAGCATTTGTATGTATGGATATACATATATAAGTAAATATGTAAAGGAAATCGGCTATTGATAAGAAAAACAAGAAGAAGATTTATTAATTAACAAGTCTTTTTCTTTTTTTTGAGTGATAATTTCAAACAGACAAGCGAAAAGATAGTTTAAACAAGAGAATGGATACATCATCATGTACGGTAAAGTTAAATAAAGTCACACATATATACATATATAAGTAAATGTGTAAAGGAAATCGTGCGAAAGATAATAAAAACAAGAAAGAAACTTACTGATTAACAAGTTTTTTTCTTGTTTTGAGAGATAATTTCAAATATGCAAGGGAAAAGATGGTTTAAACAAGGGGAATGGATACATCATCATATGTAGAAAAGTTAAATAAAGTTACACATATATACATATATAAATAAATGTTGACGATAAAGCGAGAGCTATCTACGGCATATAGGCACAGAAAAAGCGTCGAAAAAGAAAATTATCATATTTATATACATATATACATCAATAAATAAAACAATCCGATAAGAACGCTTATCCAGAAATTTGTTGTTTCTCTAAAAAGGATCTTAAAAAACAAAACAAAGCTATCGTTAAATAGGTATAATCTAAAGAAAAACAACCTAACAGATGAAAAAAGAAAATAAATATTTAATAAGTATTTATGGATATAAGTAAAACCATACATCCTTATGAGAAAAACATAGCTACAAAAAAGATTAAATTATTTTTAACACCTTTTAAAATAAGCCTAGAAAAATAAATATTTACCTATATAGGTATATACATAAGGATTATCAACAGAATTATCAACTCAAAAGAAACTAAATCAAAAGGGACAGGACAAAGATAACCATATATACTTATTTATGTATAAAAAACAACGGAAAAAAGAGCAGCGGGGAAAACGGCTTTATTTTCGTTTTTTTCATGAAAAAGTAAAGGCGAATAAAAAATAAGCAAAAAAAGCGATTACAGGCGAAAAAAAGGGCTAAAAATCAAAAGAGTTCAAAAAAAGTAAAAAAAAGACTAGGAAAAAGCAAGAGTTTATGGTATAATATACATAATAATTAAGAAGGAAAAAATATGACTAAAATCACAATAAAAACAGAATATATCACCTTAGGTCAGTTTTTAAAATATGTAGGTGTTATTGATAGTGGATCACAGGCAAAAGCTTTCTTGCAAGACCAGATAGTACTGGTTAATGGCGAGGCGGAGCAACGAAGAGGGCGAAAACTATATAATGGATTTGCCGTGATTGTTGATAAAAAGAAGTTTCTTATAGGTAAAGACGATGTTTTATCTCAATAAAATAAAATTGACCAATTTTCGCTGTTATCAGTCGTACTCAACAAATTTCATCCCGCATATTAATATTATTGTGGGGAATAATGCAGTTGGAAAAACGAGTCTTGTTGAAGCTATTTATTGTTTGGGATTGACAAAATCGCATAAAGCTTCAAATGACGTCGAAATGATTAAAAATAATAAAGAAGTTGCCGTGATAAAAGGTCTTTTTCAAAATGGTGAAGAACAAGATGAGATTGTTTTATCAATATCGGAAAAAGGAAAAAAAATTAATAAGAATAACAAAACAGAACCAACTTTGAGTAGGTATTTAGGATATTTCAGCATTATTATCTTTTCTCCTGAGGATTTAGGCCTTGTTACTGGTGGTCCCAGTGAAAGAAGAAAGTTTTTAGATGTGAATATCGGTCAAACAAATAAAAAATATTTGAAGAATTTAATGAATTATCGCAAATTATTAAAACAGAGAAATGAAGTATTAAAATTATTCAATGAAAAAGAGGGATATGATGATTGTCTACTATCCATCTTAACGAAAGCAATGATTAGCGAAGCAAAAGAGATTATTAGCGAAAGAAAAAACTTTATAGATTCGTTAAATAGTTATCTTTTTGGCAAATGCGACTATATTAGTGGAGAAAAGGAAGAAGCGAAAATCGTTTATAAGCCTAATTGTGATGAAAAAAGCTTGTTCGAAGAAAGCGAACTCAAAGAAAGTTTAGATAAAATAACAAAAACAACGAATTGGGGACCTCATCGTGATGATTTTTCAATTTTAATAAACGGAAAAGAGGCCAGTAAGTACGCATCTCAGGGACAACAAAAAACAGTAGCCTTATCCATGAAATTAGGGCTTGCTGATTTAATTAAAACAAAAACCGAGAAAATAATTGTTATTCTTGATGATGTATTCGGGGAATTAGATGTTGAAAGGCAGAACAGAGTTTTAAAATTATTAACTTTTGATGATCAAATCTTTATCACAACAACAACAACTGATCATTTATCAGAAAAAGTATTAAAAGATAGTCAAATATTACATATAGAAAACGGTGGTGAATGAAATGGAAGAAAAGCAAATAGTAAAAGGAGCTTATGAAGGGGCCGATATTCAAATTCTTGAGGGATTAGAAGCGGTAAGAAAACGACCAGGTATGTACATAGGATCAACAGGTCCTAGAGGGCTCCATCACCTTGTTTGGGAGATTGTTGACAATTCAATCGACGAAGCCCTTGCTGGTTATTGTACTCACATTGAAGTGGATATTTTACCTGACAATTTCATTCGTGTAACTGATGATGGACGGGGAATTCCTGTTGAAATTCATAAAAAAACAGGGGAATCTGCAGCAGAAGCGGTTTTTACTATCCTTCATGCTGGAGGTAAATTCGATGGGTCGTCCTATAAAGTTTCTGGCGGACTTCACGGTGTAGGAGCGAGCGTTGTCAATGCTTTAAGTTCATATTTAAAAGTTGAAATTTATAAAGATGGGAAAAAGTATGAACAAGAGTATGCTCGAGGAAAGAGATTATACCCCTTAAAAGAAGTGGGAACAACAGAAGAACACGGAACAACAGTTACTTTTAGACCAGATAGTGAAATATTCAAAGAAACAGTGGAATACGATTTTGAGACACTACGAATAAGGTTGCAACAATGCGCCTTCTTAAATAAATCATTAAGAATTACCTTAAGAGATACTCGTAATCCCGAACGCCCTAAAAATTTAACTTATTGTTACGATGGGGGAATTGTTGAGTACGTTTTATATTTAAACAAAAGCAAAAATCCCATTCATAATAATGTAATATATGTTAGCGGAAAGTCGGAAAACATTGAAATTGAGATTGCGATGCAATACACAGATGATTACAACAGCAATATTTATTCCTTTATTAACAATATTTATACTCCAGAGGGAGGAACACACGAAGAAGGATTTCGTAATAGTCTAACAAGAGTACTAAATTCTTACGGAAGAGGGGCAAATCTATTCCGAAAAGATGAGAGTTTCGCCGGCGATGATGTTCGAGAAGGACTAACCACCATTATTAGTTGTCGTCATCCTAATCCACAATTTGACGGTCAAACGAAAGCAAAATTAGGAAATACTGAAGTCAGAAAAATCACTTCACAAATCTTATCAGACGGATTAGATGCTTTTTTAAAGGAAAACCCTATAGTAGCGAAAAACATTATTGAAAAAGCAATTGTGGCTTCTAGAGCCAGAATGGCAGCTAAGAAAGCAAGAGAAGCAACGCGAAGAAAAACACCATTAGAAACCTTAGGATTTGCTACAAAATTAGCGGATTGTCGATCAAAAGACCCTAGTTGTAGTGAAATTTACATTGTCGAAGGTGATTCTGCTGGTGGTAGTGCTAAAGGCGGAAGAGATAGTGAGTTTCAAGCGATTTTACCTTTAAGAGGAAAAGTCTTAAATGTTGAGAAAGCAAGATTAGATAAAGTTTTAGGAAATAAAGAAATTATTTCGATGATTCAAGCTTTTGGAACGGGTATAGGCGAGGATTTCAACATCGCAAATGCTCGTTATCATAAAATTGTCATCATGACAGATGCCGATGTCGATGGTGCTCATATTCGAACCTTGTTATTAACGTTCTTTTATCGTTTCATGCGACCTTTAATTGAAAAAGGATATGTTTATATTGCGCAACCGCCGTTGTATAAAATATCTTTAGGGAAACGGATAGAATATGCGTATAGCGACTTAGAACTACAAAAAATATTAGAAACCTTTCCCAAATCATCAAAACCTAATATTCAAAGATATAAGGGATTGGGAGAAATGAATGATGAACAATTGTGGGAAACAACAATGGACCCAGCAGCACGGACCTTATTACAAGTTACACTAGATGATGCAATCGAAGCAGACACAATATTTAGTATGTTAATGGGTGATGATGTAAAACCAAGAAGAGATTTTATTGAAGAAAATGCTGTTTATGTTCAAAACTTAGATGTATAGGTGGTGTAACGGGTGGAAAAAGAAACTGAAAAAACACTTTCAGAAATAGAAGAAAAAGAAGAAAACTTAGAAGCAGATACAGAAGTCATTGATCATGTCGTTGATGGTCATCACTTAGGCGGAGTGAAAGAAATCGATTTAACCAAAGAAATGAAGACTTCTTTCTTAAGTTATGCCATGAGCGTAATTGTAGCACGTGCACTACCAGATGTTCGTGATGGAATGAAGCCAGTTCATCGTCGTATTCTATTTGCGATGGATGAATTAGGCGTTGGATCGGATAAACCGTATAAAAAATCAGCACGAATCGTCGGAGATGTTATGGGTAAGTATCATCCTCATGGAGATTCTGCTATTTATGACTCGATGGTGAGAATGGCACAAAATTTTAGTTACCGATATCCTCTGGTTGATGGCCAAGGTAACTTTGGTTCTATTGATGGTGATGGAGCAGCGGCAATGCGTTATACAGAAGCAAGAATGAGCAAAATTGCGATGGAATTGCTTCGTGATTTAGGAAAAAACACTGTTGACTTTCAAGATAACTACGATGGAAGCGAAAAAGAACCGGTTGTTTTACCTTGTCGCTTCCCGAACATCCTCGTAAATGGAGCAACAGGAATTGCTGTTGGTATGGCAACGAATATTCCGCCTCACAATCTAAGCGAAGTAATCGATGGAATTCTTGCCTTAATAAAAAATCCGGACATATCTATTGAAGGATTAATGAACCATATCAAAGGTCCCGATTTCCCAACAGGAGGATGTATTATGGGCCTTAGTCAAGTAAGAAAAGCTTACATGACAGGAAATGGCACCATTACAATTCGGGCGAAATGCGAGATTAAAGAATTAGAAAACGGGAAAATAGAAATTATCATAACCGAGATTCCTTATCAAGTAAATAAAACAAAATTAATAGAAAGAATTGCCTTCATTGCTAATGAAAAAATAGTTGAAGGTATCACAGGATTGCAAGATGAATCTACAAGGAAAGGGATGCGAATTGTAGTTGAATTACGTCGCGATACTAATCCTAATGTTGTTTTAAACAATCTATACAAGCATACCCAATTACAATCGACATTTGGGGTTAATATTTTAGCGCTGGATAAAGGGCAACCGAAAGTACTTAATCTAAAAGAGGTATTGGAATGCTATCTAGAACACCAAATTGAAGTAATCACTAGAAGAACACAATACGATTTAGAAAAAGCAGAAGCCAGAGCACATATAGTAGAAGGATTACTAACCGCTTTAGGGAATATTGATGCCGTTATTCAGCTAATTAAACGCTCTAAGACAACCGAAGATGCGGTGAAGGGCTTAATCGAAGCATTCAACTTAACCGAGATACAAGCAAAAGCAATTCTGGATATGAAGCTACAACGTTTAACAGGATTGGAAATTGATAAGTTAAAAGAAGAATTAGCTTCATTGAAACGAGAAATTAGCGAGTATAAAGAAATCCTGAAGAACCAGGGTAAAAAACTAGAAATCATCATTGGTGAATTAACCGAAATGAAAGAAAAATTCGGCGATGCACGGAATAGTGAAATTAGCCTAAGTGATGATCTAGTGATTGAAGACGCTGATTTGATTCCCGTAGAGGATGTTATTATCACCGTTACAAATAAAGGATATGTAAAGAGAATGACAGTAGACACATATCGTGCTCAAAATCGTGGGGGTAAAGGAATTACAGGAGCTAAAATTTCAGATGCGGATTATGTAGACCAAGTTCTATTTACCTCAACCCACGACACCTTGCTTTTCTTCAGTAACTTCGGGAAAATATATCGTCTAAAAGCGTTCCAAATTCCGATTTCGAGTCGTATCGCTAAAGGATTACCGATTGTTAATATTTTAAATTTTGATGAAAATGAAAAATTAGCAGCGGTTGTAAATGTGAAAGAAGAAGAAAAGAATGATGGCTACTTATTGTTTGCAACTCGTCGAGGAATTGTAAAGAAGACAGAAATTTCCGAATTCAGTAACATCAGAACAAACGGAATTAAAGCAATCCTTTTAAATGATGGTGACGAGTTGTTCGAAGTTTCCGTTACCGATGGAGAAAAAGACATTATTCTAGGGGCTTCTAATGGAAAAGCAATTCGGTTCAGCGAATCAGATATTCGCCCAATGGGAAGAATTGCTGCAGGAGTCAGAGGGTTAAAAGTAGAAGATGGCGAACAGATGGTAGGAATGGCCATTGTTAATACAGATGGAGACGAAATTGTAATCGTAACCGAAAAAGGGTATGGAAAACGAACCAATGTTGATGCGTTTAGAGTCCAGGTCCGTGGTGGTAAAGGAGTAAAAGCATTAAATATAACCGCTAAGAATGGTAAAATGATTTCTTTATCAACAGTACGAGGAGATGAAGATTTATTAGTCATTACCGACAAAGGAATGATTATCAGAACTCACCTCGACCAAATCTTGACTGTAGGAAGAGATACTCAAGGAGTTTGTATTATCAAATTGAACGAAGGTCATAGCGTATCTTCTATGGCGATTGTTCCACGAAGCGAAGAAGGCGAAAACGATTCAGAGGAAGATAATGAAGGATTCACCTATGATGAAGATTACGTCTTTCGTGATGAGGAAGATAAGGAAAAATCGTGATAAAATCGAGAAAAAATAAAGGGCTTTTTGCCCTTTATGGTATTTATATTATGATTATCATCATCATAACAATTCCGGCTTTAACATTTTTTCTAGGGGTTAATTGGTTTTGTACAGAAAGCATTTATATTATCTATTTAGGAGGCGTTTCTTTTGTCAATACACTTTATGTTGTGTTAAAAAGCGGAGGTTTTGCACTGGCAATACTATTAACGCTTATCATTAATAAAAAAGTGTTGTTCATAACAAAAGATTACGATAGCAAACTAGAACAAAATGTTACGATTGTTAAAGCATATGAAAAATTTAAAATTGATCAGATTGTTCTTGTTCCCTATGCGATAGATTTAATAACAGCCTATATTTCTTATTTTTGGTTGGATAAGAAACATCCAAATATTGCTATTGTGATTCTTATATTGTTAAGTTTTTGGGAGATTGTCATCGTAAAGACCACAATTGATAACCTAATTGACTTGGTGAAATTTGTGGAAAAGGGGAATAATGTTTGACAAAGTAAATCAAAGCATATATAATAGGCATAATTAAATAACCAATGATAAGGCTTAGTATAAAGAAAAGGCATTTAAGAGACTTGATGGCTGGTGAAAATCAAGATGCAAACTTTAGAATCTACCTTGGAGGAGAAGCAAAACTTCCGGTTAATTACCGTTATCAATTGTTTAAGCGAGATACTAGAATCTAACTAGGGTGGTACCGCGGAGAAATTCGTCCCTTACATATATTTTTTATATGTGAGGGCTTTTATTGTTTTATAGGAGGAAAAGATGATTGACATTAAATTAATTAGAGAAAATGTGGAAGAAATAATTACAAAATTGGCAACGAGACAAAAAGACTTCAGTTATTTACGCGAAGTAAAGGCGAAGGACGAAGAAAAAAGAGAGTTGCTAATTAAAGTGGAGAACTTAAAAAAAGAAAGAAACGAAAAAAGCAAGTTAGTCGGCCAATTGAAACGTGAAAAGAAAGATGCAACGGAAGTATTGGCAAGTGTAGCTCATATCGGCGAAGAAATTGCCGCATTAGATGAAATGGTGAATCGCTTAGAAAAAGAAATTAATTATTCTTTATTGATAACACCTAATATCCTCCACGAATCAGTTCCTATTGGCAAAGATGAAACTGAAAACGTAGAAATACGCAGATATTTAACACCAACAAAATTTGATTTTACACCAAAAGCACATTATGAATTAGGGGAAAAATTAGATATCCTTGATTTTGAACGAGCAACAAAGATTACCGGAAGCAGATTTGTTGTTTATAAGGGATTAGGAGCGCGATTAGAGCGATCTTTAATCGCATTTATGATGGATTTACATAGCAATAAACACGGCTATACAGAAATCATTCCTCCATATATCGTAAATCGAGAAAGTATGATAGCAACAGGGCAACTACCAAAGTTTGAAGAAGATGCCTTTAAATTAAGCAACGGAAATGGAGATTGGTTTTTAAACCCGACGGCGGAAGTGCCGACAATTAATATGTATCGCAACGAAATCATCAGTTTCGAGAAATTACCAATCTATCATTGTAGTTATACGATGGCTTTTCGCTCCGAAGCAGGTAGTGCAGGAAGAGACACACGGGGATTAATCAGAACACATCAATTTAATAAGGTGGAATTAATCAAATTAACAACCGCTGAATCTTCTTATCAAGAGCTTGAAAAAATGTTGTTGGATTCAGAAGAAGTTTTAAAACAATTAAAATTGCCTTATCATGTTGTTTCTCTTTGTAGTGGTGATATGGGCTTTGGTATGGCTAAAACATACGATATTGAAGTTTGGTTACCAAGTCAAAATGCATATCGAGAAATTGGTAGTATTTCTAATGCGGAAGACTATCAGGCTCGTCGGGGAAATATTAAAACAAAACGCGATAAAGATGCTAAGTTGGAATATGTTCATACATTAAATGGTTCAGGCTTAGCAGTGGGAAGAACATTGGTGGCGATTATGGAAAATTATCAACAAGCAGATGGGTCAATAAAAGTACCCGAAGTGCTTATTCCATATATGGGTGTAGATATAATAAGATAGAGGAGGAAATATGCTAGATATAAATATATGCTCACAAAAAAGCGATAGTGAAAAACCGTTGGTATTGGGGTTGTTCATTGATCAAAAAGTAGAAATTGATCATCTTCTTGATCATGATATTGAAGAATTAATTAAAAACAAACTTGTTAAATTGGAACTTGGAGAAGTAAATAAAATCACAACGCTTTCTAAAATAAAAAACAAAGTTATTTATATCATCGGTTTAGGAGAAAAAGAAAAATATTCCCAAGAAAAAATGAAAGAGGCAACTAAGAATATTAATAGTGCTTTGGGGAAAGAGGTTATTATCGATTTCGATAGTTTTATCGGCAATCTTGATGTTCAGGAAGCAGCATTTAATTTTATTCTAAATGTTCATTATTACAATTACAAATACGATGAATTTCTTTCCAAAAAGATAGAAAACGATGTTAGTTGGGAATTGGTTACAAAACACGAGATAAAACAAACGGCGATTGAAGCGATGAATCTCGCAGTAGCAATCGATAACACGAGAGATTTAGTGAACAAGCCGTATAATGCATTATCTGCCATAGAATTAGCGAACTATTCCCAAGATTTAGTCAATACACTGGATAGCAAGAAAGTGACGATTCAAATATTTGATAAAAAGCAGATAGAAGCATTAAAAATGGGTGCTTTCCTGGCGGTTAATAAGGGCTCAACTTGTGAACCGAGATTAATAGCAATTAAATATCAAGGTCTTGAGGAATGGAAAGAACCAATTGCTTTGGTCGGCAAAGGAATTATGTATGATACTGGTGGATACAGTATTAAAACATCGATGAATACCATGAAATGCGATATGGCAGGAGCGGCAACCGTTCTTGGAGTCCTTGAAAGCCTGGTAAAAAACGAAGTGAAAGTCAACGTGCTTGTAGTCATTTGTGCAACAGACAATCGTATCAATGGGGAAGCGCTACTTCCAGATGATATTATTACCGCGATGAATGGAAAAACAATTGAAATCGTATCAACCGATGCAGAGGGAAGATTGACGCTTGCCGATGCCGTTTATTACGCTCAAAAAGAGGGAAGTAAAGAAGTCATTGATATTGCAACATTAACAGGAGCTTGCGTTGTTGCTTTGGGGGAATACACGACAGGAATTTTTGGTAACGACCAAGAAAAAATAAACAAATTCTTAGAAATATCTCTCAAGACTGGGGAAAGCACTTGGCAATTGCCAATCACAGAGCATATTAAAAAACAAGTGCGTTCTAGTAAAGTTGCGGATCTTACCAACTCAACAGGAAGAAACATGGGGGCGAGCGGAGCAGCAGCCTTCATAGAAAATTTTATTGAAGAAAAAACAAAATGGCTCCATTTGGATATTGCTGGTACAGCATTCCATACCTCTCCTGGTTACAAAGAATTTTATGGTGCTACTGGAGTAATGGTGCAAACAATTTATCAATATTTAAAGTAAAAAAAAGAGACAGCTATTAAGAAAATAGCTGTCCTTACTATATGAAGAAGAAACGGAGAAAAAAATGGAAAGAGTCTATAATTTTTCTGCTGGGCCTGCAATGTTACCTGTTGAGGTGCTTAAAGAAGCCGCGGAAGAAATGTTGAATTATAAAAACACCGGAATGTCGGTTATGGAAATGAGTCATCGAAGCAAAGATTATGAGATGATATTAGAAGAAGCGGAAGAAAATTTAAGAAAATTAATGAATATTCCGAACAATTATAAAGTTCTTTTCTTACAAGGGGGAGGAAGTCAACAATTTGCAATGATTCCCATGAACCTGATGAAGAATAAAGAAGCAGATTATATCTTGACGGGAGTCTGGGCAAAAAAAGCTTATGCTGAAGCAAAGTTATATGGAAAAGCAAATGTAATAGCGAGCAGCGAAGACAAAAACTTTAGTTATATTCCCGCTGTGAACAATCTAAACGTGAGCGAAAAAGCTGATTATGTTTATATTTGTGAGAACAATACCATTTATGGAACAAAATATTGGCAACTTCCCAATACAAAAGAAAAAGTATTGGTTTCTGATCAATCTTCTTGTTTTTTATCTGAACCAGTTGATGTAAACAAATACGGATTAATTTTCGCTGGAGCACAAAAGAATGTGGGACCTGCAGGAGTCGTTATTGTCATTATCAGAGAGGATTTAATCACGGAAGTGGTATATCCTTCTACACCAACAATGCTGCGATATAAAATTCACAGTGACAATAAATCTTTGTATAATACACCACCTGCATATGGGATATATATTTGCGGTAAAGTGTTTAAATGGTTGCTTAATCGGGGTGGATTATCTGAAAGAGCAAAAATAAATCAAGAGAAAGCAAAAATACTCTACGATTATTTAGACCAAAGTCAGATGTTTAAGTCTCCGGTTAGAAAAGATAGTCGTTCTATTATGAATGTTACTTTTGTTACAGATAAAGAAGAATTAAATGAAAAATTTATTAAGGAAGCGAAAGCACAAGGATTAATCAATTTAAAAGGTCATCGTTTGGTTGGGGGCATGAGGGCAAGTTTGTATAACGCTATGCCAATCGAAGGAGTAAAGAGCCTTGTCGCTTTTATGAAGAAGTTCGAAGAGGAAAACCTATGAATAAAAAAATTTTATGTTTGAATAATATTTCTGAAAAAGGAATGAAATTATTTCCTGATAGTTATCAAATAGTTGAAGACATGAATAATGCAGATGCTATTCTGGTTCGTAGTGCTTCTATGCACGAATTAAAAATCCCTAATCGAGTAGTAGCCATTGCTAGAGCAGGCGTTGGAGTAAACAATATTCCCTTAGAAAAGTTTGCCAATCAAGGAGTTGTTGTTTTTAACACTCCTGGAGCAAATGCAAATGGTGTAAAAGAATTAGTTCTAGCGGGAATGTTATTGGCGGCCCGTGATATTATAGGAGGCATTGGTTTCGTAAACGAAAATAAAAATGTTCTTGATATTGATAAACTTGTTGAAAAAGAAAAAAACAAGTTTGCAGGAACAGAAATCATGAACAAGAAAATAGGAGTAATCGGGCTTGGCGTAATCGGTGTTTTAGTAGCCAACGCTTGTGCTGATTTGGGAATGGATGTTTACGGATATGATCCATTTCTTTCCATCGATAATGCAATGCATTTATCACGAGATATTATTTATGTGAAGAAGATTGAGGATATTTATAAGGAATGTGATTATATTACCCTTCATGTACCTCTTACGGAAGAAACAAAGCGAATGATTAACGAAAAAGCTTTTACATTAATGAAAAAAGGTGTTGTTTTGTTAAACTTTGCTCGTGATTTAGTTGTCAATGATGATGATTTAGAAAAAGCAATCAAAGAGGGAAAAGTAAAACGTTATGTAACGGATTTCCCTAATGCAAAAACGGCGAACATGAAGAATGTAATTGCCATTCCTCATTTAGGGGCATCAACTGGAGAAGCAGAAGACAATTGTGCGCAAATGGCAGTAAGACAAATAATAGATTATTTGGAAAATGGAAATATTAATAATTCAGTCAACTATCCAAATGTTGATGCGGGAATTTGTGCTTCGCAAAACCGAATTACGATAAATCATAAAAACGTTCCCGGCATGATTAATAAATTTACCTCTGTCATCAATCTTCACAAAGGGAATATTGCTAATATGACAAATAAATCATTAAAAGATATTGCATATACTATTTTAGATATCGATGGAGCGGATATTTTAGAGATTTATAAATTAATCGAAGAAATTGCTGATGTTATTAGAATAAGAATAGTAAAGTAGGACGAAGTATGAAAGTTGGAATGCCAGTATTATATGAATATAATTCGGTTTTGGAAAACATAGAATTGGCGAAAGCATTGGGGTTAGATTTTATAGAATTGAATCTAAATTTCAGTTATTGCCGCCAACAATTAGAAAATCCTGAAGAATTAAATCATTTATTAATTACAAATCACTTAGAAGCGACCTTACATTTTTATGATGAAGCAGATTTTGCATCTTATCCAGAAGTTGTGGATGCTTATATGTTGTTATTAGAAAAATATGCGACTTTAGGAGCAAAAGCAAAAATCAAACTGATCAATATTCATATAAATGAAGGTCCTATTGTAACAATTTCTGGTCAAAAGAACTATATATATGAAAAGGAATATACTACTTATATTGAAAATATCAAACAAAGGCTCCATCAAGCTCGAGAAATATGCGAGCGCAATCATATGGATTTAGTGTTAGAAAATGTATATGTTCCTCATCACATTCAAAAAACATACGTAGAACTATGGAAAGAAGGATTTGATTTCAATTATGATATTGGACACGATAATAATGATGGAGACCGACTTCAAAAAGTATTACAAACCACGCCAATCAAATTTAAAGAATATCATATCCATGATGGAAATCGTAAAACTTGTCATTTAGCTCTGGGGGAAGGAACAATCGATATTAGCAAGTTCAAAAGGGAAGCAGAAAAAAATAAGGCATATGTTGTTTTAGAAGTAAAAAGTAGCGAAGATTTACGTAAATCGGTTAAATATTTTAATAATTTGTAAAAGAAAAAAAGCTATATAAATTGGTTAAGTTCAATGTGAATAGCTTTTTTGTTTTCTTATAAATCACTATTTGCTATAAGCAATAAATTGTGATATGATAAATCATAATTCGGAGGAAAATATATGATAAAACTAGAGAATATTTCTAAATATTATCATAGTGAAGGAATGGTTACCTTAGGTTTAAGAAAGGTTAATCTAGAATTACCAAACAAAGGATTTATTGTTTTGACTGGCGAAAGCGGTTCAGGAAAATCGACAATGTTGAATGTAATTTGTGGAATAGATACCTATGAAGAAGGTGAAATGTATATTAATGGTGAAGAAACATCTTATTTTGATGACAGCGATTGGGAAGAATACCGGCGAAAAAGCGTAGGCTTTATTTTCCAAAATTATAATCTTATCGATAGCTATACTGTTTTAGAAAATGTTGAAACAGCATTAATTATTCAAAATCTAAAAGCAAAAGAACGGAAGAAAAGAGCTTTAGCTTTATTAAAAAAAGTAGGATTAACTAACCATGTTCGCCATAAAGCAACAAAACTATCAGGTGGAGAAAAGCAAAGGTTAGCGATTGCCAGAGCCTTGGCTAAAGATAGTAGCATCATAGCTGCTGATGAGCCTACTGGAAACCTAGATAGTAAAAGCGGAAAGCAAATCTTTGAATTATTATATGAAATTTCAAAAGAAAAGCTAGTGATAGTCGTATCTCATAATTATGAAGAAACAAAAATATACGCTGATCGGATAATTCGTTTATTTGATGGAGAAATTGTTGAAGACAAAGAAATAAAAAAGGAAATTGATGTTGAAGAATCAAGAAATTTCAGGATTGAAGCAAAACGTAAAAGGATTCCCCAATCACTAATTCTAGCCAACAAAAATTTAAAATCACAACCGCAAAAAACAGGACTACTTATGATGGTTTCTCTAGCTGTAACGATAATAGTATTTCTTGTTTTTATGTCTTTTTTTGCTGTTGATGGATTATTTGGCGGATTTCTTCGCGGAGAATCGACAAACAACTATTTTCCAAATAATTATGAAGAGAGATTAATCGTAATAAAAAAAGACCAAAATAATTTTACAACAGAAGAAATAGAAACATTTACAAATTTACGTTATGTTGATTCACTTGTAAAATATAGCGTAATTTTAGACCAACCGATATATTTTAGTGAAAAGAAGGAAATAAACTTTTCAATGGAAAGATATTATCCCCTTTTACTAGATACAATCAGCCAAAAAGACTTGAAATACGGCACGCTTCCAACAAAAGATAATGAAGTCATTGTTTGTAATAGCTTTACAAAAAAAGAGGCGGAAAGTCTGCTAGGAAAAACCGTATATTTATATGGGACGCCAGGAAAAAACAGTTATGGCCCAAGTACCTATTTAACTGAGGTAGTTATAACAGGAATTATCGAACCAAATCTTGATGACTATTTAAATTACATGTATGTTTCTTCTAGTATATTTGACACTTATTATGAAGATTTTTCCATTAATATTAATAAAAATAAAATAACCTATACGGATAATTCAGGAGAAATAGTTGAATTTTCCGTAGATGCCACTGTCGATTCAAGTTTGGTGGGAAATCAAGTAAAAATTTCGCGAGGAAATTTTGGGACAGAAGGAACGAATTATTATTTTAATGATATAAAAGTCACGATTATTTATACCGAAGATTATAATTCAACAATCTATATCAGCGATGAATTGGCTGCTTTATATATCACAACAGAAACAAACCAATTAACACTAAATGTTCGTTCCCATGATTACTATAACGAGGTAATCCGTCAAATAGAGAATTTGAAGGGTTATTATGTATTTTCTCCTTATGATAATAGTAGTAGTTTTTCATTGCTTGAGACTATTATTTTAGTTATTTATTCTATATTTGCGTTTGCGCCCATTATTATTGTTGTTTATATCATTGCTTATCTTGTGATTAAAACGATTATGTTAAGTAAGAAAAAGGATTATACTATTTTTAGGACGATAGGAATTGATGCGAATAGTATTAGGAAAATGAGCCAAATAGAAATTTTGTTATGTTTTCTATTCTCATATATTATTGTTGCCATTACGTTTGTTCTCTTACAAAGAAATATGGAAGGCGAATTTGCGAGAACATTTTTAAATGCATTGAAGGTGGATTATTATATTATTATTTTTATTGCCAATATGCTATTTGGTTATTTGATAGCAAGAAGATACAATAAATTATTAATGAAAAACTCTTTACTAGTTAATTTGAAAGTCGAATAGGTGAAAAAGATGATTAAATTAAACAAAGTAAACAAATATTATAATAAAAAGAAAAGCAATGAAATCCACGTAATTAACAATGTAACATTAACCTTACCTGAAAAAGGGTTAGTTTGCTTTTATGGACCATCAGGCTGTGGAAAAACAACACTTCTAAACGCCATTGGAGGACTTGATAGTGTAGAAAGCGGAACAATAACTTTTAATGATGTGGTTATTGAAAAGTATAACGCAAAAAAATGGGATGAAATAAGAAGTGAGAAAGTAGGATATATCTTTCAAAATTATGGGTTAATCGAAGATATTTCTGTAGGTAAAAACTTAGAACTTGTATTAACGATGCTCGGTGTGGATATAACGGAATCGGCTTCAAGAATAGAATATGCTTTAAAAGCAGTTGGAATGGAAAAATATAAAAAGAGAAAAGCTAAGCAATTATCCGGGGGACAACAACAGCGCGTTGCTATTGCTAGAGCATTAGTAAAAAGTCCTGATGTTGTAATTGCCGATGAGCCGACAGGAAATCTCGATGAAAAAAACACGACGCAAATTATGAACATCATTAAAAAAATATCGGAAGAATGCTTGGTAGTTTTAGTAACACACGAAAGAAGATTAGCCGAGTTTTATGGAGATCGGATTATTGAAATTTTAGATGGTAAAATTGTCAACGATCGGGATAATAAAACAGGAAACCTGACAGAACTAATAGCGAATCAAGACCGAAATATTTACTTGAAAGAATATAACAAGGAAGAAATTCGTTATCGTGATGTTAATATTAATTACTTTTTTCAAGAAAAAAAGGAACAGTTAAAACTGAATGTAATTTTTCATAATAATACTTTTTATATCGCAAGTGATGATAAGAATATTCCAATTAAATTTATTGAAGAAAACGATGAAATTAAAATTCAGGATACTTATAAACCGGTTATTACTAAAAAAACGTTGGAAAATTTTGAGTATCATTTGCCTAAACTAAAAAAACAAAAAAGCCGTAATGTTATAAAACTAAAAGACACGTTAAAAATGGCATTTTCATACCTAAATACCTTACAAGCCAAACAAAAATTATTGCTATTCACAATGTTTTTGTCGGCGATACTAGTAGTGCTTTCTTTTGCTACATTTTCAAAAGCAACCGAAGTTAATGAAGGGGAATTTTTAAATAGTGATCGACGAATGGTAGAAGTCGTTTCCGATAAAAAATTAACTATTGGGGAACTTCTTGAAATGCAAACAGAATTACAAGTAGAACGGTTTTACAGTGGCGGATATGGTCAAACAATAGATTCGTTTAGATTTGATCTTTATGAACAGACAACAGATACAATGTTTCATGTATATTCTTATAATACGGTTTCTCAAGAATTGTTGAAAGAAAAAGATTATATTTATCAATTGGAAGGCGAGGAAGGAATTGTCATTGATAAATGGATTATTGATAATCTCACTGCAAAGGATATCTTTGGTTATAATATGCTTCTTCAAGCAGGGGGAAGTGTAAGCAAAAAAGAAGACTATAAAAAATATTTAGGGTTGACTTGCACAAAATCGGGAGTAGATGTTGGTAAAATAGTAGGAATAACTGATACAAATAATCCTAATATTTATGCAGATGATGACTTAATAAACTTGCTGGCAATTCAAAATTTAAAAATTTATGATAAATTGTATTCGGTGGGAGGAAAGGTTGATTTTCCAACAACAAGTTTATATATAGTAAATTATTTAAATAATTTAGATATTGCTGAATATAAAACTCTCATAGGAAGCACACACACAACTAAAGGGCTTGAATTAAAAGATAAAGAAATACTTCTTCGAGATGACTATTACGAAGCAGTTAAAAATAGCTTAACAGGGAATAAAGATAAAATTAAATTTTCCGCTGATGACCAAGTTGAATATACGATTGTTGGCACATATGAAGCGAAGAATGGGGCTTTAGTTGTTGTAGAAAATGTCGAATCTATGATTTTAGATATCTACTCTTCAGCAGGAACTGTTTCTTTTCTAACTGATGACAAAGAACGAGCAAAGCAATACTTGGAAGAGAAATCCTTGGTTTTTGTTGATAATTATCAAAACGATTTTGAAAGTTATATGGCAACGAAAACAAGGACAACAACAACATTATTGATTTTCTCTATCATTATGGTAGTAACATCGCTAATCTTTTTATACTTTTTAATGCGTTCAAGGTTGATAACGAGAATCTACGAGATTGGTGTTTATCGTGCTTTGGGAATTAAAAAAGTGGATATTTATAAAACTTTTGTTTCGGAAGTTTTATTGCTCACATTGGTTAGTTCGATGATAGGATATGTTTTAGGATCAATTATTTTGAGTAAGCTCTCAAAAAAATTAATTTTTTCATCATTTATTAGTTACAATTGGTTTTTGGCAATCCTTGCCTTGGTGTTTATTTGGGCAGTTAACTTTGCAGTAGGACTATTACCAATAGGGAAACTTTTAAGAAAAACACCAGCAGAAATTATTTCTAAATACGATATATAAAAGACGAGATTTAAGACCAATCTCGTCTTTTGTTTGTGTGATAAGATATTTGACATAATTATGTTAAACTAGTATAATAAGTATTACCAAAAGGGGAGAAATATATGTTTTTAAATTTTTTTAGGGACATAGGAATAGTTACATCAATAGTGCTTTGTGTAATTTTAGTAATCTTATTTATATGTTTAATAAAAGCACTAATTTTGTGCAACAAAGACATAAAAATATTGCCTAAAAACGATGTTGATAAAAATGTCCGTTTTAGTTATGGGAAGAAATTAGAAGAACTGGTGAGAATTGCAACAACAAGCAATGAAACGGCAGAACAGTATCATGAATTCCGCGAAAAATTAAAAAAAGAGTACCCCTTAATTCATCAGAATTTCGACAAAGAAAGAATAGATGGTAATGCTGTTTTCACGTATAAAAGAAAAATAGAAGGAGCCCCTAATATTTTATATGCTACACATATAGATAGCAAAATTATATTAGAAGAACCATATATGACACAAAAGCACTTATATGGTAGTGGAACTTATGACGCTAAAGCTTTGTTGTTTGTTATCCTTGAAGCGATTGAAAATGTTTTAAGAGAAGATAAAGTTCTCAATAATAACTTGACAATAGTTATGACAAAAGACGATGAAGATAGCCGCGAAGGAGAAGATAAAATCATTGACAAGTTCTTGCGTGAAGGTAAGTTTTTTGATTTGATTATTGAAGAAGGAAGCGGAATTATGGATCCCATTTCTTCAGGATTAAGAAGTCATTATGCTTTTATCGGTATTGGTGTTACAGGAGAAGTAACATTCCGTTTTAAGACGAGTAAAGCTGCCAAAGGAGAAGCGAGACTTCAAAACTTTATTTTTGAGATTTCTAGTAGTCAAGTATTCAAAGCAAAAATTGATAAACAAACCCGGATGACAATCAAAGCCATCGCTCGAGACATGACTTTTTCTAATCGAATCATTTATAGCAATTCACTTGTTTTTCGTGGTCTAATAAAACGATTTTTAGATAATGACCAAGTTGAACTTTCACGAGTTTTAAAGACTCAGGCGCGAGTAGGTGAGGTTTTAGAAAATGATACCGATTATTATGTGGATGTCGTTTTTGAATTAGCTAACCATGATAATGTTGCGGAAGTGTTGTGTGCTATTGATAAGTATATGTTGAAATATAGCGTGGAATACGAGATGATTGCCAGCAAAGAAGGAACAAGAATTACCAGCACAAAGACAAAGGCATATAAAACTGTGACTAAAGTAATAAAAGATAATTTCGATGATATTTACATTGCACCATGGATTATTACTTCAATATCAGAAAATCGTGAATATGACCGAGTTAGCGATAATGTAATAAGATTTTCACCCCTTTATTACTCTCACAATGCGAAGATTAATCGTAAAACTAATAATGAATATGTTTCACTTAATTCGCTAGCCAAAGGGGTAAGTTTTTTCGAGAAATTAACGAGAGAATATAGTAAGAGGTAGTAAGATGATTTGTAAGAATTGTAACGCAGAAATTTCAGAAACAGCAAACTATTGTCCCTATTGTGGTTTTAGAACAACACCAAAATTAGAAGAAGCAGAAACTAAGAAACAACAAAATCTGCCATCTGCAAAGATTCCAGGGAAAATAAGCTTATTAATTGGCTTTTTATCAGTAATTATATCGTTAATTCCCATTAATAAAACGTTAATTGTTAGTGGAATTATTTTAGGATTACTCGTTTTGATTTTCACAGTGATAGAAAGCATAAAACATAAGCACAAACTATCAACTATCACAATTATTGTTGCCGCAATAGGACTTGCATCAAATATTAGTTGGTTGTTATTTATCACTTATGTATTATAAAAAAAGCAGTTGAAGATAAACTTCTCAGTCCTAAATTTATTTATAATCTATTAGCTAAATTTAATGGTGAAAAGTGCTGTGCGCTATGTGGTTAAATAATTGATAATATTGTACAAGCTGCTTATATTTATCCAGTAGCATCAATTAGAAAAAGGACTAACTTGAATTTTTATAGAAAATTTGAACTTCCTACAGAGGTGATAGTGGAATATGATTGTGCGAAAACCACCATAAATTATTCGATAGAGGGTTAATTTGGTTTGAAAAAGGTAAAGTATTTATTTCAAACGAATTGAACATCGATGATGTAGTATTTGTAAAACAAATAACAACAATTAATAAAATAAAGCCAGAATATATTAATGATAGAAAGCTAGCTTTCTCTGATTAAAGAGTAGGTAGATTACCTAGACTAAGTGTATAGAGGTGATATAATGCAAACAACAATTAAATTATTTTTAATGGATGGAGATCCAACCGGAAGAATTAAATGTAGCTTTTCTTCTGGATGGAATGGTTGTGGATATAAAATACCATCTTCAGACTTAACAAAAAGTGAAAATATTGAAATCTTAAAGTCAGCAGGCGTTTATTTCTTATTTGGATATGATGAAGATGACAACGATGTTGTTTATATCGGTCAAGGAAACATTAGACAAAACGGACAAGGTGTCTTATATCGCATAAAAGAACCTCATAATCAAATAACTGATTGGAAAACTTGTGTTATATTTGTTTCTACTGGTGATTCTCCTCTTGGCCCAACTGAGTTAAATTATCTTGAAAACAAATTCACTAAATTATCTCAACAAGCAAAAAGATACATGGTTAAAAACGGAAATACACCAAATCCTGCAAAACTATCCGAAGAAGATCAAGCAGATATGAATTTGTTTGTAAAAAATGCTTCTATCATTTTAAACATATTAGGCTATAAAGTGTTAGAGCCAATCATCTCAAAGAAGGAAAAGAAAAACATTGATAATAATGTTTATACCTATTCTTTTAGTAGATTAACTGCAAAAGGTATTGTTACAAACGAGGGATTTGTTTTACTCCGAGGTAGCCAATTAAATACCGAAGATAAATTTGCTGAAAGATGGAAAGAAAAACTACCTATCATTAGACAAAAGTATTCGGATAAAATAGCCAATAATGTTACAACTGATGATATTTTATTTAGAAGCCCATCAGGTGCAGCTAACTTCTGTTCTGGTCAATCTGTAAGTGGACCTAAGAATTGGTTTGATATCAAAGGCATATCTTTAGAAAATAGGATAAAATAAAGGAGCATTTAATATGAATGAATTAGAATTTTATAATTATTTAAATGATAATCTAAGAAAATTAGCAGATTTATATAATATTAATAATTTAGAGGATTATTTCAGCAATACAGATTTATTAAATGATAAAATATCATCATTAAGCGGTATAGAGCAAATTTATGCACAATATATTTTACATGCACAAAACGCCACAATTATTAGCGGGATTATTAAATTCAATAAAAACTTCGATTTTATCAAGTCAACATTAAAAGATTTTTCTCCTAGTCAAATTATTTCATTTTATAAAATTAATCCAAACGACAAAAACCATGAAAAATCAGCAAACCTTCTTGTTAAAGAATTTAGAAAAGGGTTACAATGGTCAACAGAAAAAAGTGAGAAACCAGATACAATAATTAAAAGATTCACAAACACTATTATAGATGGTGCTATATATTTTTCTAGGTTTGCTGATAAACAAGCTGTTTTAAAAGACTTAAATTTACACTATCAAAAACATGATTTCCGTATGCTAATAGATTATTTGTTGGATAATTTTAAACATGGCTTTTCCGTAGCATTATGTTGTGATTTTTTAAAGGAATTGGATTCTAATTTTGATTTGCCAAAGCCCGATGTCCATATAATGGAAGTAATAGCAAAGTATAAAGGATATCCCCTGGATTATTATAAAAAAAACTCTAACAAAGATCGTGCATATGAATGTATAGATGATATAATCGATATCGTAAATCAAATAAGAAAAAGCGAATGTAGACATCGAAAATTAACTATTTATAAATTTGACAGAATGATTTGGTTATGCTGTACAGGAAATTTCTTCTTGAGTGGTTCGGGCGGCTCTCTAAAGGAAAATCTGTTAAATGGAATCAATAATTAAAAAAGTCTGTAAAAAACCATATCCTTTGAGCTATTAAACTCATTGAGTATGGTTTTTATTTTTTTAGTTAATCCCTATTGGAACACCTTAAACGCTGCTCTTTTTTTTGATTTGATTAGATAATAAGGTCAATTTTTCTGGACTTAATTTGTTCTCGCTAAATTTAATTTGCATTTGATCATCTATGTAGCGAGGGATAATATGAATGTGAAAATGATTGATGGTTTGTCCAGCAACAGGACCATTATTACTTAAAATATTAATGCCTTCTACTTGTGGTAAAGTTTTGATAGCTTTTGCTAGTTTTATTACAACGGCAAAAATTTTATTCTCTTCCTCTAAATCAACGATTGTTTCGCGGTGAACCTTAGGGATTACTAAAACATGACCGATAGTCGCTTGAGAGATATCTAAAAAAGCGAGAAAGTCAGAATCTTCATAGACTTTATAAGCAGGAATTTCTCCGTTTACGATTTTACAAAATATACACATATCGTTTCCTCCTATTTGTAATTATTATATAAAATGTTATTATAAAAAGCAATAAATGTGATAAAATGTATCAGAGGTTAAAAAAATGACGGCAAGAAAAAAGAAAACCCGGGAAATCATACTACTAGCAATCTTAGTTGCATTGGCGACAATCCTATCTTATATTGATGGCCTTATATCGCGAATCGCTTTTTCATTTTTGCCAACAGCAAAAATAGGACTTGCGAATATTATTGTTCTCTTTTCAATTTATAAGCAAGATTTTAAGCGAACACTTTTACTTGTTATCATGAAATCTTTTTTAGTAGGACTCATTTTAGGAAGTCCCGTAACATTCATTATAAGTTTTAGTGCTTCCCTCGTTAGTTTTTTAGGAATGTATTTATTGCATAAGCAATTGAAGGATAGAGTAACAGCAGTAGGAATTAGTGTTGTAGGTGGAGTGCTACATATTGTGACACAGTTATTGGTGGTGGCATTTCTATATCAATTAGGCGAAATAGTCATCAGTTACGGAGCGATTCTGTTGTTGGTGTCACTGATAACGAGTATTATTATTGGAATTCTAGCAAATAAATTAATTCAATATATACAATTTGAATAGACTTAAAAAGAAAAACAAAAAAAGTTTTGAAAATAAGCGCTCTATGATATAATGTTGTATTGACGAGAAGGAGATAATTATGTTCAATAAAGTATTAAAAGCAATAAAAGAACATGATACAATCATCATACAACGCCACTTGCGGCCAGATGGTGATGCACTAGGTAGCCAAATCGGCTTGAAAGAAGCGATTAAAGCAACGTTTCCACGAAAAAAAGTGTTTGCTGTTGGAGATCAAACGGAAAGATATAATTTCATTGGCGAAATGGATGTTATTGAAGATAAACTTTACAAAGATGCTTTAGTGTTTATTCTTGATACCTCAGAAGCGTTTATGATAAGCGATGATCGATATAAAATGGCAAAATATATAATTAAAATAGATCACCATATTTATAAAGAATCCTATGGAGATATAGCAATAGTAGATACTGAATATGAAAGTTGTGCGGGATTAGTTGCTGATATTATTTTCAAGATGAAATTAAAAATGACAGAAAGTGCGGCAAAAGCATTATATACAGGAATCGTAACTGACAGCGGTCGTTTTCGTTATGAATCAACAACTTCTAGAACATTCTTGACAGCGGCTAAATTATTAGAAACAAAATTCAACATGACAGAGGTATATAACAATTTATATTCTGACGATTTAGAAACGGTGCGTTTGAGAGCGAATTTTGTTCTTCGGTTTCAATTAACAAAAAATAATGTTGCTTATATCAAAACAACGAAAGAAGATTTAAAAAATTTGGGAATTGACTTCTACTCTGTTTCACGAACAATGGTTAATACAATGGCAGGAATTAAAGGAATTGATATTTGGGTTAATTTTACAGAAGATGAAGAAAATAATGTTGTGGTTGCAGAAATAAGATCAAATAAATATAATATTAACACCATCGCAACAAAGTATGGCGGTGGAGGTCATAAGGGAGCAAGTGGAGCTAGTTTAAAATCGTTTGAAGAAGCGGATCAAATGCTAGAAGATTTAGACAATCTCATCTTAGAGGAAAACTATGGAAAATAAAGAAATTAGAAAACAAATTTTAAATAAAATAATCGCTTATGAAAAAATTATTATCTGTCGTCATGTTCGACCAGATGGTGATTGCATGGGTTCTACGATAGGATTAAGGGAGATTTTAAGGATTAGTTTTCCGGACAAAAAAATTTATAGTATAGGGTATCAAACAGCAGAGTACTTGAGTTTTTTATCTTTAGAAGATGAAAAACTACCAGAAGAAGAATACAAAGATGCTTTAGTGATTGTTGTTGATACAGCTAATAGCGATCGTATCGACAATCCTTATTATAAATCAGGAAAAGAAATCATAAAAATAGACCATCATATAAGAGTTGAAGATTTTGGTACAATCAATTATGTCGATGAAGATATGCCAGCGACAGCCTGTATTATTACAGAGTTATATGAGGAAAATAGGGATATTCTTCAAATGAATCAAAAGGCAGCACAGGCCTTATATGTAGGAATAGCAACAGACACGGGAAGGTTTAGATATCGAGGTGTTTCCGCAAAAGTTTTAAGACTTTCAGCAATCCTATTAGATTATGACTTGGATTTAGAAAAAATCTATGCAAATCTATATCTGAAAGATATTGCCTCTCTTAAATTACAAGGCGATGTTTTTAGAAAATTTAAATCAACACCAAATGGTGTTCTTTATGTATATGTTACAAATAAAATGCAGAAAAAATATAACATTTCACCAGAAGATGCAGCGGCTTTGGTTAATAGCCTTGATTCAGTAAAAGATAGTTTGATATGGATTATTTTTGTCGAGCAAAAAGATAAAACCATTCGTGTAAGAATTCGTTCTCGTTTTGTTGCGATTGACAAGTTAGCAAATAAATATCGTGGTGGCGGGCATGCAAACGCCTCGGGAGCAGTTGTTTATAACGGTAGAGAAATAAAACAGTTAGTAAAAGATGCTGATGAAGTTTTAGAAAAATTTAAAGCTAGTGAAGAAGGTTGGTTATGAGAATATTAATTACTAATGATGATGGAATTCAATCAGAAGGACTAAAAATATTAGTTGAGAAAGCAAAAAAATATGGAGATATTTTTGTTGTGGCACCACTATATGAGCAAAGTGCAAACAGCCATTCTATTTGTGTTCGAAGGGGAATTAAAATTGCTGAAAGCAATATTTTTCCTGGTGTAAAAACATACACCGTTGATTCAACACCAGCAGATTGCGTCCGCTACACAGCCTATGGATTGCGAGAAGACTTTGATATTGTTTTTTCTGGAATTAATTGTGGGTTTAATCTGGGAGACGATATTTTTTATTCGGGAACAGTGGCGGGAGCTAGCGAAGGAGCTTTGGTTGGGAAAAAGGGAATAGCTTTTTCTAGTCATTATCAAGGGTATGAAGGTGTAATTGCTTATTTTGATATCGTTATGGAATATATTTTTTCAAACAAATTATTAGAAAAAACAAATGTTTTAAATGTTAATTTTCCCCGTAAAGTAGAGGGAATTAAGGTTGCAAAGCAAGGGTATACACATTATGACTCTCATTTTGTTTATGAGAATGGGGAATATTTTCAAAGAGGTAAACCCCGTTTCGATTTGGAAGAGAAAAATGTTGATGGAGATGTTTATGCCATCAACCATAACTATATAGCAATAACGCCATTAAATATTGATAGAACTGATTTGATTGCTTACAAAGAAATTGTTGCAAGCGTTGCTCAAAAAAATAAGAAATAAACCACTTGAAAAACAAAGATAAAAGGTGTATAATACGAATATTAAATGGAGGGAAACAAATGAATAACAATAATAATGATTCGCTAATAGAAATTGCTTTCCGAGTCATGAAATCAAAAAGAAAAGAACAACCTCTGGCTAAAATATGTAAAGAAGTTTTTGAAATTAAAGGAATTAAACCTGAAGATGAACATAAATATCGAACACAATTTCAGATGGATTTCATGCTAAGCGGTTTGTTCATTTGTTGTAGCGAAAAAAAAGGGGTAAAACTTTGGGATTTGAAAAATCGTCGACCATCTAGTTTTCTTGATAAAGAAGGAAATTATGCAGAAGACATCTATAGCGATGATGAAGACGTAATCAAAAATGAATTGAGCGACGAAATAGAATACAATATCGCTGGCGAACAAAACGAAGAAGATATCGAAGACGAAGATGAGGAAGAAGCTACTGACGAAATCGAAGAAGAATTGCGTTCTGGCGGATATTATGACGAAGATGATGAAGACGACAGAGAAAATAAAACTTATGAGATTGACGCAGAAGATGATGAAGAAGACAGTTACGATGATAAAGATAGTTAATGTTGGTGCAAACCAACATTTTTTATTTGATATAAAAGAAAAATCTTGATAAATCGTTTTCACTATGATAGAATTATAGAGTATAAAAAGAGCAAAACTCAAAAGAGAAAGCTCGTCAAGATTTTACATTTTAAGGAGGAATGAAATGAAAAAATGGATAGCATTTTTGCTAGTACTAACACTGTTGTTCGTATTCATAGGTTGTGACAAACCAGTTGAAGAAGATCCAGATGATGATCAACCAGTAGT
>JAAYBG010000024.1 GCA_012718985.1 Acholeplasmataceae bacterium | reverse complement strand
GAGCTATCTATGCTATCAATAGAAATGTTCCAATATTAAATACACCGAAAAAGAAATAACAAATTGTGTAATCTGGCATGAAAAAAGGTCTATGATTATCTCACATGAAGTGAGCTACATAGACCTTGTTTTAATACAACAGCTCTCCCTTAATTAGTTTGTATGTTTATGCCTAATATCGATAGATTATAATATGAAAGTCATTCTTAGCTCATCTAATTGATAATTGTTCAAAACTGGTATTGATTTCGTTTTTCCGTCTTTTTTAAATCCATATTTTTCATACCACAAAATAGCTTTTGTGTTATTATGTAAAACCCATACACTCACATATTTATATGACGCCAATCTTTTGATGCATTCATCCATTAAAACCTTTCCAATACCTAGCTTTTGATAATCCTTTAAGACATATAAAGCATAGACTTCTCCTCTATCATATTCAGAATCACTTGATTTGTTATATGCTGCAAATCCGACGATTTCATTTTTATATTCCGCAACTAATGTGTTTTTAGGACTTTTCTTTGCAATATCAATACAATGTTCAAGGGAATGCTTCTCTAAATATCTTGGATCCATAAGGTCTTTATATGTTTCAATCCAACTTTTATAATGAATATATCCTTTTCTTTCATAATCCTTTTCAACCATATCTCTTATTATAATCATAAGACACTCCTATAAACTATGGATTTTTATTGTATTTATGTTTATTGTTTTAATATTTATTGGCCCAGTTTCATACTAACATTAATATGTTTTCTTAATAAATTCGTATACTTGACACTCGTCGTGAATTATACATTAATAATAATTAATAAAATTTTTGACAGTTATTTCTTCTCATACAAAAAAGGCGGTCAATTTCAAATCGCTATTTTCCCTCAAAATCTGGTTAATTTCAGTTTACTATAAACATTCTACTAATGAAATTCTTTATAATCAATTACAAACATACACTGTGCTTGGACCATTCCCTATTCTTGATACGACACCATTTTTCTCAAATTCATTAAGCCTTCTTATAAGCGTATTTTTATCCAATTTCACAGCATCTTCTATCTTTTGTCTAGATGATTTTGGATTAGCTCTCAAATATGATAGAATAGCTTCCTTTTTTTCTAGTCTTGAATAGTCAAAATCAGTAATTGGTAATATAACCTTTATCTGCGATTTTCTAATCTCAAAATATGGTTTCATTCTATATTGTTTGTAACTATCAACAATTCTTTTAATACCAGTTCCAAATTGTTCAATTAAATTCAATCTAAAAAAAACATTGGCAATAATAGGATTTCTAGGTAATGAAGTTAGTCCCCTATAATATTGTTCTTCATCCATACCTTCAGGTAATCCACCAGGCGATACAAACTCTATATAGTTATCAAACATTGAAATTTGTATTCCTGTATTCATCAAATAATCTCTATGAATTATAGCATTTGATAGAGTTTCTCGAAAAGCTACTAAAGGTACTTGTTCTTTAGTTATTCTTTGCGCACCATCTATAATTTGATATGGTGGATATTGTTCTTGAAAATATCTCATTACTTGATCAAAAT
>JAAYBG010000023.1 GCA_012718985.1 Acholeplasmataceae bacterium | reverse complement strand
TTTAACACTTTCCCAAGTTATGGTGAATATGAGAATATTACGTATATGGAAACAGAAGAAAACTATGTCATTAATCTTGATCCTTCTACTGTAGAGACAGTGTTGTTGTCTGAAGTTAGAGTGTATCTAAATGGTGCATTACAAACTACAATTGATAAAACAGCCAGGTATTTTAAACTAAGTAAAACTCTTTTTGGGGACAATAATAGGATTGAATTACATGGTTATTCCACTGCAGAAAATAAAGAGGTTTTGTTAGGTATTTTGGAGATAAACAAGGAAATTATCCCTCCTACTTTAATTGTTAATCAAGAAGAAATTACAATTGAAGAGGGAAATACCAAAAAAATTGATATCACAATTACCGAAGGATTTGAGGATAAAGTTGAATGGAGGTCTAGTGATCCTACTATTGCGACAGTAGAAAACGGAGTTGTTACGGCGATAAAACCTGGAGAAGTAACGATTACAATTACAGTTGCCGGATTTGAAATTAAATTAGAAAAGAAAGTAAACATTACGGCTAAGTACGTTGAACCAGAACCAGAGCCGAAACCCGAGCCTGAACCTGAGCCCGAACCTAAGCCCGAGCCTGAACCAGAACCAGAGCCAGTTCCAGAGCCTGAACCAGTTCCAGAGCCAAAACCGGGATGTTCTTCACCAAATAAAGGAATGGCTTTAATTGGCTTGGCACTAATATTATTTATTCTTAAGCGTAGAAAATATATCTAGATAATTAAAAAAAAGCGAGGAAAAAAATTATTCCTTGCTTTTATATTTATAAGCACATATAAAAAATGCAGGCATATTCTGCATTTTATTTGATTAATCAAATCTAATATCCGGATCTAATTCTGCCGGAGATTTCCAATAAATATTATAATCTCTTTTTAGTATTTTTTTCTGATGTTTCCAAATGATATGACAAAAACCCAAACCAAAATGCTTGCTACGTAATTCTTCTAAAGTAAGGAAATCACAGCTTTCATCAAGTTTAAATTCCTCACAAATTGACTTCACAATTTTTCGTTCCAATTCAATTCCCAGTTTTTCAACAAGTCTTTCTGTAGCTTCTTCATCATATTTTCTTGGCATACTAAAACTCTCCTTCTTTCCTTTATAAAACCATTATAACAATAACAATGAAGAAATGTCTATATTTAAAATAAAAATATTTTAAAAAATCTGTTATACTTTTTTTAAGATTCATTTAATTAAAGTTGGTATACTAAAACAAAGAGAACAATTGGATTTAATTTCTTTTTTTTAACCAGATAGATAAAATCCTGATAAAGCTTTAGAAAATTATATCATAATTAGGTTAAATAGAATAGAAGATTCCAACAATTATCAAAGATATGAACCCACTGAAGGTAGATTCTAAAAAAAGATATTTACTTTTTTTAAAAAAGTAGTATAATATTTATGTTGCATTATAAAAAGGGAATTACGCATTTTTATATCAAAAAAGAAAATTAATTAAAATGAGGAGCGAAATTTATGAATAGTTCAACCGTAATCAAAAAAACATTACCGTTAATAATAATTTTATTGATTATTATCGGAGTAGCTGTAACATGTACAGTTTTATCAAAAGAAAAAGATAATCCAGTGATAGGAAATCCTGATGGTGTTTATTTAACCGCAAAAGAAGGGGAATTTACCTATAAACTTACTAATAGTAGATTATATGATGAGTTAAAGGAAAATGTTGGTATTAGTTCATTAGTAACTATGATTAACAAGGATTTATTAAAAGATACTAAAAAAGGTGGTATCAGTTATTGGGATAAAGTAACCCAAGAAGCGATTGATGATGAAGTTGAAAAAGCTACTTTTCCTGATGGCAAAGATGAATTAACTGCTGAGGAGATTACAGAAGCAGAAGAGAAATTCTTGGATACTATGTTTTCATCATATGGCTTGGTTTCTATGACTGAGATTGAAAACCATTATCGTTTAATTCTGGCAAAGAAATTATATGCCGCTGATAAGTTAGAAGAAGAAATTGCTACAAAGAACGCTGAAGCAAAAAAAGATAGTGAAAAATATTTCACACAATCTGATTATACTTCTTATTATACTTCTAATTACAAATCGGAATATTGGGCGATGATTGTGCCTTTCTCTACAGAAGCTCAAGCTAAGAATGCATTAGCACAACTTGGGATTACAATTAAGACAAGTACAGCAAACACAAGTGATGATTTCACTAGATGGGTTAAGACTGTTGGTGAAGAAGAAGTTGCTCTGACAACAAGTGAAGTAGTAGCCGCTATGGTAAGCATGTATAATACAACTCGTGCTTTCCAAACAGAAAATTATCCGATAAATCGTTTAGTATTAACAGAAGGAAAACAATATACGATTAATGAAGAAGGATTATATCAGTTTAATACTACTGTATCAGAAGAGGATGAAACACTAAATGCCCTTCATTATACCTATGATGAAATTTATGCTTATCAATCAAGCGTTCAAAATTATTTAAAGAATACTATGGTTTCTTATACTACTAGTAGTGAAGTAACTTATACACAAAAATGGTTTACACCAACTCCACAAAGTTATAGCAGTGGTTCAATTTATTGCTTTATTATGAAGTTAGCAGAGGTTGCTGCTCCAGAACAAAGCACAGTGAATGAAGAGATTTATAAAAAACTTGTTGAAAAGACACTTACAGATACATTTGTTGAAACGAAAATGGCTGAGTTACGTCAAGAAAAAGGATTAGTAATTTATGATACATTCTTGGAAAAACAATATGTATCTAGTGCTAAAACATATAAAGTTACTCATGAAACGACAAAGAAAGCTAGTGAAAACTTAGTCGCTAGCATTGAAGGTCATGAATATACAACAGATCAATTGTTTGATGCGATGGATAAGATTTATGGAATCTCTTTGGCGATCACCTTAATCAATGAAGAAAGATTTTTAGTTAATACAAATTATAACAAATACTTTGATACAACAAGTACTGCTAATAAAGAAAAAGATAAGTGGTTGGATCAAGAAAAATATCAAGAATTAACAACTGAAGTAAGTAACGAAAAGTTGAATTTCTCCGCTGGTGCTTATGAAAGTTATGGATATGGTCCAAGCACCATGAAGTGGGAGGAATTCTTGCAAAGTATTTATGGTGTAAGTAATGAACAGGAATTACGTATGTATTTCTTAAAGAGTGATATTATTTCTGATTTCAAGAAATCATTGGGTGATTTAAGTGAAGTTGATGAAACTTCTCCTTTATGGCAATTCTATTTAGAAAAAATGGAATCAATCAAAGAAAAAATCTTCACGACAACAGGAGTTCATCTATTAATCTCTGCTTATGAAGACCCAATGGGAGCAGTAAGTGCTTCTAGCAATATGCTCGATCCAAAAGACTGGTCAGAATATCAAGTTACCTGTGCAAAAGAATTAACAGATCAAGTAAAAGCGTATATTGCCAGTTCTGAAGGAACAATCAAAGAAAAACTTGAAGCAGTTGTTGCCGCATTTAAAGCTTCACCAAGATTTATTGCTCATTTAGACCAAACAGTAGCAGCTCAACCAGTTGTTGAAGGGGTAAGTTATGTGTTTGAAGGTATTGAAGTCGCAAAATTTAAATCTGCTGGTCTAACAGTTAAGTATGAAGATTTGGGCGAAATTACAAATGGCGAAATGGTTGAAGAATTTGAAGCTGCAGTTAAGTCAATTTGGCTTGCTAATCCTGAATCTGATTCAATGGTTATTTACAACGATTATATTCAAACAAAATTTGGTTTCCACGTTTATGCTAACTTAACAACAAAACCATTGGCAACATGGGAAGATGCAGAAGGGAATACTCAAATTTTACCATCTTTAGAAATCATCAAAAAGTATATTGAAGATGCAGCTGATGAGGATCTAACTGAGGAAATGAAAAAAGCCATTGAAACTTATTATTCTCCGATTTTTAAAGAATTGTCAACTGACGGATATTATGCAGCAATTAAGCAATATCAAGCAATCAATGGAATGGATATTACCTTTAGTAAAACAAACTATACTCGTGAATCCTTCTTAAGAGCAATTGATATGACCATTAAAAAGTACGAAGATGAGAATCTTACTTACATAAAATAATTTAAAAAGTTAGTGCGGTAATTCTAATAGAAGAAACCGCACTTTTTTCATGGTTATTCGGTCAAAAAACTTGTAAAAGAAAGAAAAAAACGATATAATACATTTATATTAAACGAGGCTAGAATATGAAATTTTGTGTAGTTGCAAGTGGTTCAAAAGGAAATATGACCTATATAGAAACAAAAGAAGCGAGAATTTTGATAGATGCCGGGATTGCCTTGAGTGATGCTCAAAAAAGATTGCCGGAAATCAATTTTTCTTCAATAACAGATATTTTTATTACCCACGAACATAATGATCATATTCGTTATTTAGAGACCATTGCGAGAAAAACACGAGCAAACATCTATATGCATAAAAAAGCATTTGAAAGTCTTCCTTCAAAAATGAAGGCAGAATTAAAAAAACATAAAATTTCTTTTATTGAAGAAAATGGCCAATATCAATTAAAAGATTTCAACCTATTGACTTTAGGGCTATCCCATGACACTGCTTCTAATTTAGGGTATGTTTTCTCGAGTGAGGGAACAAGTCTGGCTTATGTTACGGATACAGGTTTTTTCCCTCATCAATATATAGAAGCAATCAGCAATATCGATGCGATAATAATTGAAGCGAATCATTCTGTAGAGGATCTCCTTAATAGCAATCGTCATTGGACATTAAAACAAAGGATATTATCAGAACGAGGCCATCTATCCAATCAAGATTGTTTTGAATTGTTAGAGGTGATTGGTCCTAGTATTCATAAGTATATTATTTTAGCGCATGTCAGTGAAGATTGTAATTCTGATGAAGCGATTCAAGCAGAAGTGATTTCCAAATTGGCGATAAATTTTAAGGGAGAAATTCTAATTGCCCGCCAAAGAGAAGCAATTAAAATTATAGAGATTTAATGGATATTAATGTAATCGTCGTTGGTAAGATAAAAGAAAACTATTTACTAGAAGGAATTGAAGAATATAAGAAAAGAATCAAACCTTTTTGTAATTTGCAAATAATAGAAATAAAAGAAATCACAACTGCTGATTCTCATAAGAACTTAAAAGAGGAAGCAAAAGCAATTCTAAATAATATTAAAAAGGAAGATTACGTTATAACTTTAGAGATTTTAGGAAACAGCCTTGATAGTGTTGAACTTGCAAAATTCATTCAAAATCATTATTTATATAGTTCTCGTGTATTAACCTTTGTTATTGGTTCTTCTGATGGCTTAGATGAAGAGGTGAAAAAGAGAAGCGATTACCAATTATCTTTTTCTAAGTTAACATTTCCTCATCAATTAATGAGAATGTTATTTTTAGAGCAAATTTATCGTAGTCTAACTATTATTAATAATCAAAAGTACCATAAATAGTAAGATGAAATCCAGGACTAGCTTTGGCTAGTCTTTTTTTGAGAGAAGATACTTATACGGAGGGGATAAACGTAATTCTTGTTTTTTACTAGGAGAAATGATAGAATTAATTGTCTTTATATCAAAGGAAATTGAGTAAGTGAGCGATTCCAAGGAGGAAAATGATGTTTAAACTTCATAGTCAATATCAACCAACGGGAGATCAACCATTAGCAATCGATCGTTTGACCGAAAACATCAATAAAAATGTTAAAGAACAAACCCTTCTTGGTGCTACTGGAACGGGAAAAACATTTACCATTGCTAATGTAATTAAGAATACTGGTAAAAAAACACTTGTTTTAGCTCATAATAAAACATTAGCAGGGCAATTATATAGTGAATTAAAGGGTTTTTTCCCTGAAAATAAAGTGGAATACTTCATTTCTTATTATGATTATTATCAACCAGAAGCTTATGTAGCAAGTAAGGATTTGTATATTGAAAAAGATTCAAGCATTAATGATGATATTGATCAAATGCGACATAGTGCAGTTAGTTCTTTATTGAGCGATGAAGATGTCATTGTTGTTGCCAGTGTTTCTTGTATTTATGGAATTGGTGACCCGGAAGATTATCGCGGAAATATGTTAGTTGTGAAACAGGGGCAAATCATCAATCGTGAAGAAGTGATTGAAAAACTAATCAGTATGCAATATTCTCGTAATGATTATGAGATTAAACGCGGTACATTCAGAGTAAAGGGGGACACGATTGATGTCATTCCTGCCTATGAAAAAAGCGATGCAATCCGCTTGGAATTCTTTGATAACGAGATTGAAAAAATTAAAATTGTTGATGTTATAACCGGGAAAGTAAACAGTGTAAAAACAACAATTACCTTTTTTCCAGCGACCCTTTTTACAGTTAATGAGGAAAAGAAAAAAGAAGCGATCAAGCGTATTCGTGCAGAATTGGAAACAAGAATTGCCTATTTTAAAAATAACGGGCAATTATTAGAAACTCAACGAATTGAAAGTAGAACAAATTATGATTTGGAGATGTTGGAAGAAATAGGGATTTGTAGTGGGATTGAAAATTATTCTCGTCACATGAGTTTAAGAGAAGAAGGAGAAATGCCTTATACACTAATTGATTTCTTTGGAAAAGATTTCTTACTTGTCGTTGATGAATCACATGTTACCTTACCTCAAGTAAGGGGAATGTATAATGGTGACCGCTCACGAAAAATGAGTCTAGTTGACAATGGGTTTCGTCTTCCCTCGGCTTTAGATAATCGACCGCTAACCTTTGAAGAGTTCAACGGAAAACTAAAACAAATTATCTATGTCAGCGCCACACCTGGTGATTATGAAATATCGCGAAGCAGTGAAGTAGTAGAACAAATCATCAGACCAACAGGCTTGCTAGACCCTGTGGTCGAAGTAAGACCTACCTTATATCAAATTGATGATTTGGTAAAAGAAATTAATAAAAGAGTTGCTAATCATGAGCGAACTTTAGTCGTTACCTTAACAATTAAAATGAGTGAAGATCTAACAAAGTATCTGAAAGAATTAGGAATAAAAGTGACTTATTTACATTCAGAAGTTAAATCACTCGAACGACTGGAAATCATAAGATCATTACGACAGGGAACCTTTGATGTATTGGTTGGGATCAATTTGCTACGAGAAGGATTGGATATTCCTGAAGTATCCTTGATTGCTATTTTAGATGCGGATAAAGAAGGATTCTTACGTAGTGAAACTTCTTTAATTCAAACCATAGGTCGGGCAGCAAGAAATGCTCACGGTAAAGTTATCATGTATGCTGATAAGATGACGGAATCAATGGATAAAGCAATTACTGAAACTTATCGTCGTCGAGAAATTCAACATACCTATAATATAAAAAATAATATTGAACCACAAACAATTTATAAGGAAATTGCGGATAGTATTGTGATTACCGAAGAATTTGTTGATGAAACAGGAATTGTTGATATGGATAAGTTAGAGAATATGAGCAATTTAGAAAAGAAAAAACTTATAAAGAAATTAGAAATAGAAATGAAAGAGGCGGCGAAAAATCTCGATTTCGAACAAGCAATGTCACTTCGAGACATAATTTTTGAATTAAAAGCAAGCCTTTAAGGTGTATTATGACTAAAACAAAGAAAAAGGTTATCGTTGGTTTAAGTGGAGGAGTTGATTCCGCAGTCAGCATTATTAAACTTCAGGAATTAGGCTATGAAGTCGAAGCGATGTTTATGCGTAATTGGGATTCTTCGTTAAACAACGATATTTTAGGAAATCCACATACATTTGATGAGGTTTGTCCTCAAGAAGTTGATTATCTCGATGCGGTAAAAGTTGCAGAGAAACTTCATGTAAAGTTACATCGAGTTGATTTTGTTGATGAGTATTGGCAAAAAGTATTTTCTTATTTTCTTTCAGAATACAAAGCAAATCGGACTCCTAATCCCGATATTTTATGTAATAAAGAAATTAAATTTAAAGTTTTTTTAGAAAAAGCAATGGCGATGGGATTTGATTATATTGCTATGGGGCATTATGCTCGTTCTGTTCACGAACCTGAAGTACAATTGCTTCGTGGGTTGGATGCCAATAAAGACCAAAGTTATTTTCTTTGTCAACTAACAAAAGAGCAAATTGCAAAGACATTATTTCCTGTTGGTGAAATGACAAAATCAGAAGTAAGAGCTCTAGCGAAAAAATATGATTTAGATATTGCCGGTAAAAAGGATTCGACTGGGGTTTGCTTTATTGGTGAACGTAACTTCAAATTATTTTTGAAGAATTATCTTCCAGCTAATCCGGGTAAGATTGAAACTCTTGAAGGTGAAGTAGTCGGACAACATGATGGAATTATGTACTACACAATCGGTCAACGGAAAGGATTGGGATTGGGTGGTGCTGGTGAAGCTTGGTTTGTTTTAGGGAAAGACCCTAAAAGAAATGTGCTTTTAGTAGGACGTGGTGAAAATCAAGAATATCTATATTCCAATCGCGCAATTGTGAATAAATTGAATTGGTTAGGGCCAGAAATTGTTGGGGAATTCAACTGTGTTGCGAAATTCCGTTATCGTGGAGCAGATAATAAAGTTATCGTCCGCAAACTAGATGAAGATACAGTAGAAGTTTTTTATCCAGCAAAAGCAAAGGCGGTAACCCCAGGGCAAGCAGCGGTATTTTATGATGGCGAGCGCTTACTGGGGGGCGGAACTATAGATGAAGTTTTTATGAATCAAGAAAAAAGGAAATATTAAGGGAAAATTATGGAAGAAAACATTTATGGCAGCGTTAGCAAGATAACATATTTTAATGAAGAAAATGGTTATGGCATTATTAAGATTAAACTCAATTATCAAGATAATCGAATCGCAAAATACCGCGCCAAATTGTTTTCTAATATATTAACAGTCACTTGCAATTTTGATCGAAAACCATTGATTAATGAAGAGTATGACTTTAATGGGGAATTTGTCACGACGTCTTATGGAATTCAATTCAAAGCAAAGGGGTATTCTCGCCGTGGTGAAAATACGCTTGAAGGAGTTATTACTTATTTATCGAGTGACTTGTTTCCTAAAATTGGTAAAATTTCAGCAACCAAAATTTTTGAAACATTAGGTAGTGATTGTCTTGATCAAATTGAAAAGGATAAAAACGTTTTAGATAAGGTTGCGGGTTTAACCGCTGCTCAAAAAACGATTATTTATGATTCACTTATGGAAAACAGGAATAAGAAAAAACTTACTGTTGGATTGTTGAACCTAGGCATTTCTATGCAAATGAGTTTAAAGTTAATTAAAACATTGGGGGATAATGTTTTAGATATTATCAGGGAGAACCCTTATCGTTTGATGGATTTAGTCGAAGGATATGGATTTATCAAGTGTGATAAAATAGCACTTGATTATGGATTTAAAAAAGATGATATTTTAAGAATTGGTGCTTTAATTAGATATATTTTAAGAGCTTCTACCTATAGTAATGGCGATACTTATGTTGAATATAATGAGCTTTACAATAAATGTATCAATGAATTCAATAAAGAAGAGGTTATCATCACTTCGGATAATTTTGATAAAACATTACAAAAGTTAATAACAGAGAAAAAAATTTATGTTGATGGAGAAAAGAACATTTTTGATGCTAGTGTTTATCAGGCGGAAGGAGTGCTGGCCCAAAAAATAGTAAGTCTCTTGCAAGAAGATTTTGATTACGGATACGATTTAAATGAAATTGATAGTGCTCTAGCAAAAGTGACAAATAAACTAACCATAGTTTATGGAGAAAAACAACTTCAAGCGATTAAATGTGCTTTAAGAGAAAATATAATGATAATTACGGGAGGTCCAGGAACAGGAAAATCAACGATTATTAAAGGGATTATTGAAACCTATATTGAACTATTTGGTGATGAAGCGATGCGCGATCAAATCGCTTTGTTGGCACCGACAGGTAGAGCAGCAAAACGATTGAAAGAAGTTACGAAGCACGAATCAGCACAAACCATTCATCGTTTTTTAGGATATGAAGGTCATGGTATTTTTCGTAATGGGCCAGAAAATCCGATTAGTGTAAAAATGGTGATTATTGATGAAGTTTCCATGGTTGATGTTTTATTAATGTCGAGACTTCTTGCTAGTTTGTATCCTGAAACAAAAGTCATAATGGTCGGCGATGTTGACCAACTCCCTTCGGTAGGACCAGGTGAAGTATTACAGAATTTAATAGCTACGAAAGAAATTACCACTATTAGTTTAGATAAAATTCACCGTCAAGCAGAAAACTCAACAATTATCAGTTTTGCTCATGCTATTAATAATGGGTATCTTCCAGAAACATTGTTAGAGAAACAACACGATCGTAATTTTATCCCTCTTGATGATGAGAATATCCTTGAAAATATCATCAAAGTTGTTGATCAGGCATTAGTAAAAGGGATGGATATGATTCATGATATTCAAGTATTGATTCCTCTTTATCGCGGAGAATTGGGAATTAACGCTTTGAATGAGAGAATGCAAGAATACTTTAATCCATTAAAAGATAAAGATATTGAATTGAAACATTTAACTCGTAAATTTAGGATTAATGATAAAGTGATACAACTTGTAAATCGCAGTGAAAAACAAGTGATGAATGGCGATATTGGTATGGTTTATTCTTTCGATTTTGAAGGAAAAACAATTGAAGGGCTATCAGTTATGTTTGATAGTGGTTTAGTAAGTTATAAAAAAGCAGAACTAGAAGACCTGACTCATGCTTATGCGATCTCTATTCATAAAGCACAAGGAAGTGAGTTTGACCTCGTTGTTATGCCTTTCACCTTAAAATATTATGTAATGTTGAAGCGAAAGCTCATTTATACAGCAGTTACAAGGGCAAAAAAATACTTAATTATGTTGGGAAATGTGGAGGCGATTAATCGGGGAATTCAAGGAATTGAAAGTCATCGGAAAACTAAACTAATCCAAAAAATCAAACAAATATTTGCTGGTGTGTATCAGGAAAATATCGAAATATGTGAGAACCTTCCTGAAGAAGAAGTTTCTCCATATGATTTTATGTAAGTATCGAGGTAAAAGAACAGCAGTAATATTTGCTAATCATTATTTGATTAGCCGAGGTAAAGGATTAATAGCAATTCCAGTTGAACTAGTTTCAAAATATAAAAAAATGTTTATTGATTACTATGAAGATAAAAATGATGACATTAAGAACTTTTTAAAGGAAAATGTTACAGTCCACTGGGCAATTAATAATTAGATACTCAATATATTTCACTAAAGCAAAGAATTATATCAACATAAAAATAGGAGTCTAAATAACAAGTTAACTACTATCAGAGCTACAAAAAACTGCTTGTAGAGGTTTGCTACTTCAATTAGCACACAATTGTAGTGATTTGCAACTGATAGTTGCGAAAGTTCAAGGTACACTTGGTTGTATGCAACCACTGTTTTCACTATAATATAACCATAGAATGTCATAAGGCAGTCTAAAAAAAGGAGAACAAATGTGAATGAAAAAGTGATTGAGGTGAAGGGACTTCACAAATTTTACGGAAATATTCATGCTGTTAAGGGAATTGATTTTTATGTTGAGAAAGGAAAAGTATTTGCTTTTCTAGGTCCCAATGGTGCAGGTAAATCGACAACAATCGATATCATTTGTACTTTCCTAAAACAGAATGAAGGAGAGGTTTGGGTTTACGGAAATAAACTCGGCGAGAAAGATGATGAAATCAGATCAATTATTGGCGCTGTTTTTCAAGATGGTTTATTGGATGGTTTATTAACGATTGAAGAGAATCTGCAAACAAGAGGAGCTTTTTATGGTCTAAAGGGGAGTAAATTAAAAGAAGCAATTAATCGTGTCGCAGAAATCACAGGGATTAAGGATTTATTGAAGCGTAAATACAAGAATTTGTCAGGAGGTCAAAGACGTCGTTGTGATATTGCACGAGCTTTAATTAATACTCCTAAAATATTGTTTTTAGATGAACCGACAACGGGGCTTGATCCTCAAACAAGAAAAATGATTTGGGAAACGATTAGCGAACTACAGAAAAAAACAAAAATGACTATTTTCTTAACAACGCATTATATGGAAGAGGCTGCAAATGCAGATTATGTAATTGTCATAGATGATGGATTAATCGCCGCAAAAGGTACACCAGCAGAATTAAAAGAAAAGTATTCTTTTGATAAACTAATTCTTTCTAGCAAAAACATTGAAAAAATAGAAAGTATATTAGCAAATGATGCAATAGAATACGAAAGAATTGCTGATCAAGTGATTGTGAAAATAGGTAATACCCTAGAATCGTTAGAAATTCTTAATAAATGTCGCTCTGAACTTTCAGGATTTGAAGTGATTCGAGGAACAATGGATGATGCCTTTATCGGTATTACAGGAAAGGAGATAAGAGAATGATTTCTTTTGCAAAACGTAACTTATTGGTATTTTTTAAGGATCGATCTTCTGTTTTCTTTTCGCTACTAGCTGTTTTTATCATTATTGGTTTATATGCACTATTCTTAGGAGATGTTTGGACTAATAGTATTAATGTTGAGGGTGGAAGATTTTTAATGGATAGTTGGATAGGTTCTGGTTTACTAGCGGTAGTATCAGTAACAACAACTATGGGTGCTTTTGGTATTATGGTTGAAGATAAGACGAAAAAAATTGTGAAAGATTTTATTTCTTCTCCATTAAAAAGAACAAATATTGCTGGAGGGTACATTCTTAGTGCTTATCTCATCGGTATTATTATGAGTTTAATCACCTTAGTTTTAGTAGAAATCTATATTATTGGTAATGGAGGAACGTTGATAAGTTTTTCAACATTTATCAAAGTATTAGGAATATTGATACTATCTACCTTTGCTAATACTTCTATTATGCTATTTGTTGTTTTATTCTTCAATAGTAATAATGCTTTTTCTACTGCTAGCACGATTATTGGTACTATTATAGGTTTTCTAACAGGAATCTATTTACCAATCGGACAACTTCCTAAAAGCATGCAGTGGGTGGTAAAATTGTTTCCACCATCACATTCTGCAGTGCTATTTAGACAAGTAATGATGGAAGAACCGATGGCTGTTTCCTTTGCTGGAGCACCAGAAGCAGTAGTTACTGAATTTAAAGAAGCAATGGGAGTAATCTATAAAATGGGTGAATACGAAGTATCTGAGCTTACAAGTATTTTAATTATTGCGGGAATAGGAGTAATTTTCTTCTTTCTTTCGTTGTTGAAATTATCACAAAAAAAGAAATAAAAAAGTCTAACAAATTAGACTTTTCCAAAAAAACTGCCTTTTAAATCTATTATTAGGCAGTTTTTTATTTATTTAACAATAACTGAAGGATATGATTTGTTGCTTTTACCATAGTATCTAATTCTAAGGTTGAAAGACTATCTTCAGTTTGATGTTGATATAAAGGAAAATGAATAAATCCTATTTTTGTAGATAAATTGAGTTTACTTACATAATACAATGCCAGATAGAAAACATAGTTACAAACATAAACACCAGCTGAATAAGATAATGAAATAGGATAAGTGCTAGCCAATTCTTCAACAAGCCTGCTTGCATCGATAGTATTAAAATAGCCATCATTTCCATCTTCTTTAATGATTTTATTCAGATAGAATTTTCCATCGTTATCACGAGTAGGGGTATTGATTAGGTTAATTGCTCCCTGTTCTAATGAGATAGTATGGCGATTTTGAGCTTGACCCAATAAGATTAAATAGTTAGGTTTTTGGTTTAATAAGATATCTTTCAATAGAGTATCGCATTTTTCATAGGAAACGGGAAGAACGATTTTTTGATAGTCTTCCGATAGAGTTTTTAAAATTTCTAAAGAGGAATTCGTTGGGATGATTCCAAATGGTTCAAATGCTGTTACGACTATTTTGTTCATAAAAATTCACCACCTTTTATTCATTATATGATAGATAAAAAATAATAACAATAAAAAAATACTAATATATATACGAGGTGATTGTGGTGAACAAAAAGCGTAAAATAATAATAATCATTATTACGATTATTCTTTTAATCATATTAGGAATATATTGGACTAGCAATAAAGAAATACCATTGGAAGAAAACGAACGAGAAGAGGTGTTACCGTCATCAACGATACAATATGTCATTTATATCAAAGGAGAAGTGAAGAACCCTGGGCTTTATTTAATTGATAAAGATAAAAGAATCAACGATGCGATATGTTTGGCAGGAGGTCTAACCGAAAACGCTAGTTTAAAAGATATCAATTTAGCTGCGAAAATAACCGATGGGATGATGCTCATCATTCCTAGCGAAATTGTTGAGGAATTTCAAAAGAAAATATCGATTAATACAGCAACGATAGAACAACTGCAAAAGCTTCCTCGGATAGGTCCAGCCATTGCGGAAAGAATTATAGAATATCGCGAGAAAAATGGTAATTTTAAGAACATTGAGGAGATTATGAATGTTAAAGGGATATCTGCAGCAATTTACGAACAGATTAAAGATGACATCTGTTTATAGAGAATTGATTAATAATTATTTTGTTCTTGCTTTTGCTTTGTTGCTTTTTGCGATATTTATTAATCATTGGATTGCTTTTCCTTTTGTTATTATTTATTATTTTTATTGTTATCGTCAAAATAAAGAAGTTTTTTTTCTTGTTCTTTTAATTTTATTAGTCTTTATCGTTCACTTTTTATTAATAAAAGTGAATTATTCTTTTAAAGAGGCTGATGAAGTGAAAGGAATAATTGTTGGAATAGAACATAAAGAAAAATATAATAAATTAATTGTTCGTGACTGCTATTATAAAAAAATAGTATATGATTACGATTTTCATCCTCTCAAACCAGGCGAAAAAGTTTATGCGAAAGGGATAAGCCTTAAAGCGAGTGGTCAAAGAGTAGAAAATGGTTTTAATTATCGCGAATATCTCCATCATCAAAAAATTGATCAAGTATTATTAAGTGAAGAAATCGTTGTTATCGGGAATCAATTTCATCTTGCCAGGATCAGCTTTGCTTTAAATCAATATCTATCTCATTTTCCCGAAAAAACACAAGCCTTTATGAAAGCGATTATTATCGGTGATGACAGCCAGTTTACCGAAGAATTCATAAATGGGATGCAAACAAATGGGATTAGTCATTTATTTGCTGTTTCTGGATTACATATAGGTTTACTTGTCATCATTATAAAAAAAATATTGGATTTTTTTAATCTTTCCAATCGAACAATTACGAGTATTACGATTGTTTTTCTTGCGCTTTATTTAATTGTAACGGGTTTTTCTGCTTCTATCTTACGGGCATGTCTTTTATATTTTGGTAGTCTTATCAATAAAAAAGGAAAATTCGGTTTAAAATCAATTGATATTATTTCTATTGTCTTTATTTTATTACTTCTTTTTAATCCTTATTACATCTATAATCTGAGTTTTATATTGAGTTTTCTTATGGCATTTATTATCATTTTAGTTTCGCCTTTACTCAAAAAATATCAAAATCAATGGCAAATTCTTATCATTTCAGCAATTGCTGTTGTCATTACATTTCCGATTATTATCAACTTTAATTATCAAATTAATTTATTATCACCTTTTTTAAATGTGATTTACATTGCTGTTTTTTCTAGTATCATCCTTCCTTTTACTTTATTGGTTTTCGTTCTTCCTTTTTTGTCAGGTATTTATCAATATTTGCTTGTAGCATTTGAAAAATTAGTTATTTTGAGTGGAGAATATGTCAACATCAAAGTGTTCTTTCCTCATTTTAAAAGTTGGCAAATGATTGTCTATTATTTATTTATTGTTGGGATTATCTATTGTTTTAAAAAAACACGCTTTCGTAAAGCAATCCTTTGTTTGTTTTTCTTATTTATGGTTAGTATAAAATATTCTCCTCTTTTAAATATAAAAGGAGAAGTAAGCTTTCTTGATTTGGCAAATGGGGAAGCTATTTTAGTGCACACTCCTTTTTCAGAGTGTACGGCACTTATAGACACGGGAGAAGGTCAAAATGAAGAGGTGACAAAATT
>JAAYBG010000022.1 GCA_012718985.1 Acholeplasmataceae bacterium | reverse complement strand
GCAAATTGCTAAAAGCTGCTAATAGCATGAAATACGAAATAAAAGCAATTGAATAAAAAAGATGAAAAGGAAGATTAATTGAATGTTAAGAGCCATCCATGGCTAAGAGCCAAAACACAGGCCACTAACAGCTGCAAGTTGTAATTGTCAAAGCCCAACTACAACTATGCAGCAACCCGTTAGCGGACATTATCCCACCGGTTTGGAGCGCTCATCGTGAGCGCGGAATAAGAATGGGGAATTTGGATTAGTAATTATTTATAATATTTAAGGATTTAATTGTGCTGTGAGCTGGAGGAAATTGGAGATATGTTGAACTTTTGGTTTATTTACAATTCAATTGCTATTTTGCTTATAATTTATCTTGTTACAAATGTTGTAATACGAATTATAAAATTTATAAAAATCAAAAATTTAAAAAAGATGCTTGACTATTGTACAGATGTTGATATTAATTTAGAACTTGACTTATATGAATTGGTAGAAAAATATTATGGAATTGAAAGAGCAGAGCAACTTAAAAACAAGGATATTTGGTATCGTATGCCTATTGAACTTTTACGAATGGCAAAAGGACATGAGGATACGAATAAAAAAGAAGTTAATGGTAGAAGCATTATAGAACGTTTATATTTTGGAAAATTTATTAACAGGCTAGGCAATGAAAAATATTCTTTAGAAGTTAAAGTTAAGGATGGTATTGTTATTGGCTGGAAAGAACTTATATGAAGAAAGCACCTTTTTTTAGAAATTATTATGAAATTTTAGGAATAGAACAAAATGCCACAACAGAACAAATAAAAACGGCTTATCGTAAACTTTCGCTGAAATTTCATCCCGACAAAAATAATTCTGATAACTTCTTGACTGAAATGTTTAAAAAAATATCTGAAGCTTATGAGGTATTAACAGATGCAATTAAACGTAAAGAGTATGATAAAGAATTTGCAAGTTTTTTAAATAAAACTATAAATGACGACATTAATAAAAATGATAATAATAAAGAATATAATTCATATAAGGATGATGAACCTTTTAAGGATTTTTCTGATTCGGAAGCCGGACCATCTATTCCTGAAGAAATCATTAAAGTTCTTAATGATTACAATGTCGCAGCTGAAAATAGTGCAATATTAAGGTCTGCATATATAGATGAAAAATTAAAAGAATTGCCTGCTTTTTTTCGTTTGAAAATATTTTTCCCATTACTTTTTATATTGGTCATAATGATACTTCTACATCCAAATAATAAAAACAATTCAATCACACACAATAGGCAAACCAGTGGAAACAAAATAGTAGTATTTGTCAGACCAAACTGTAATTCTGATACATTAGGTTTAATTTCTAAATCTGACATTATTCAAATAACTGGTGAAACAAAATACTTTAAAAAAATACTTTCTATTACAAACAAGAATGATACGATGATCGGTTATATCCTAAAATAATTTTCAACCATGGTATTTTTATTTGCATAAGTATTGAAAAAGGAATAAAGAATGGACAATAATTCACTAATTTGCCGTCAGTCAATTCTTGGCAATATTCTAAATTTAATTTTCTCAATAAGTTTATTTTTGATCAGTATTTCATTATATTGCTATTTCAAATTTTATAAAAATGAAATTATAGTTAGCTACATTCTAATTTCCTTATCAATAGTATTATTCATAAACATTATGTGGATATATTTATCATCAATAAATACGATTTATAGTGTAAATGAAATTTTTTTGAAAATAAATACTGGTGTACTAAATAAAAATTTAGATACAATTGATCTTGTGAAAGTACAAAGTATAGTATTAAAACGATCTTTATTTGACAGGGTTTTAAATATTTCAAAGGTACACATTTATACAAGTGATAAACTTCATAAGCATGTTATATTAAAAGGTATCACCAAAGAAAATTCTACCGTAATTTTCAATATAATTAACCATTATGCAACAGGTACTTACGTCGAATATAAGCAACACCTTGACTATGAAAGGAAAAAAGGAAGTGGCAATATTAAACAAAAATTCAACTAAAGGCTTTATTAGTTTATTTAGTTTGTTTTTCGATGTGTTTTATTACGTTGTTAAGTATTGCTTATCATTTACATTTGGTGGTATTATTTTATACTATCTGCCAATTAAATATTGGTATATATCTTTATTAGTAACTATTGTTTCAATTGCATTGTTTATTCCTGCATATAAAAAACTACAACTTATGCCGAGTAATTTCCAATATAAAGCATTTTTATTCATTTGTAAATCGTTACTACTTTTAGCGATAATTACCCTTTTTCATCCACTTTACTTTATTATAACCCAGACACATTTAATAGATCTCAAGTATTTACTAATAGCATGTTTCGTTATTGTAATATTTGCTTTTGGAATCTGTCCAAGAAAAGATAATCGTTTCAGCACTGGTTTTAGAGGTAATCCACCAAATGCAAGAGTTAAATATGTAGTATGCGCTCTAATACAACTCATTACAGTTGGGACAATTTATATAGGAATGATGTTTTCGTTATCCGATTCTGATAAGGCTAAAGAAAAAATATCTGCAAATGAAATTGATCATAAAAACCATAATGAACACATTGCATCTTTAGACACAATAAGGGACAGTATTGGAATTAATAGTTTTGACACAATAACAAATGTAAACAACGTGATCGAAAATGATAGTATTGTTTTACCTGACTCAACCGATACTATTCAAATAAGGAAAAATATATTTAAATATATCGAAGACAGAGAATATGATTCACTTGAAGCCATTATAAAAACAAATCCAAAATTATTAAGTTTACATGATTCAAGTGGGGTCACCCCATACGAAATTATTAAAGAAAAAAGTAGACGGCCATTAACTGGAAGGCATTTTAGGAAAATACTTGATATTTACAACGAACATCAGGGTGAAAAGTATTAAAATCGCTTTGCGATGGTACTAACTAACTTTCACTAAATGGGAATTATGTTGTCAGGAAGTATTAGGAAACGGAATAATAAGAGCGCATCCATGCGCAGGAGAAAACCGGTGGGAAAACGGGCCACCAACATGCCCAAGCCACAATGCCGCCAGTAAAGCGTCTGAGTACAGCCGCTTTACTGCCAGCACTGCGGCTTGGGCTACCCGTTATGCGCAATTAAAGACAAGAAAAATTCAGCATACAAATTGATAAAATGAAACTACAAAGTATTAAAATCAAGAATGTTAAGAGCTTCAAAGAATCTATTCAAATTAATTTTAATAATGATTTTAACATTCTAATTGGCCCCAATGGTAGTGGGAAAAGTAATCTATTGGATATTTTAACAATTTGTCTAAGACAATTTTTCCTACAACCTTTTACTGTAAATGAAAACAATGATAATCAAGGTTTCTTTAAACAAATTTCACGAAATCAAGCGTTTAATAATATTCAGCAGGTTTTAGAGAAATTTTATGGAGACACATCTGATTCTGAAATAACAATAGATTTTATTATTAAGAAGGAAGATATTGAAAATATTGGTGAAATTGTCCAGAAAGTTGAACTTTTAAAAACAAAATTGACTGATTATAGAAATGCAAATGATTTTAATTCTCAAATTCAACAAATAGAAAAATGGGATAATAACTTACTAGCAGAAGATGAGATACTTACTTATGAGATTATTAACTATAAAATATCAAATAGAAATGAATCTCCTAAACATCAGCTATTTCTACAATATTTAAACTATTTTGAATTTTTACTAATTCTAATTCGAGAAATACCATCAATTTATTTGCACACTAACTATTTATATTTTAGTCCTTACCGTGGTGCAAACATGCAGAACTTACAAGCAAATTTATCAAATCAGAATTTCTATCAAGTATTGCAAACTGTTATTAATGCTACATCAAAAACCGTTTTGTCATTAATTAATTTAGCAACGATTTATTTCGCAGAAAAACGAAGAGGGTTTGAAGATGATGCAACAAATGAAGGTTACATACATAAATGGGAAAATGATGAAGAGGTCAAGTTAGTCTCAAAATACCTTGGAAAATTGGGATATGGTTGGAACCTTAAACTTGTTGATAAGAACAAAAATATCTATGAAATATTACTTACCAAAGAAGGGAAAGAGTTTTATATAAATCAAGCAAGTTCTGGGGAGAAAGAGATAATCAATTTCCTTTTAGGTGTATTTGCTTTTAATATCAATAATGGGATTATTATTATTGATGAGCCTGAATTACACCTACATCCTAGGTGGCAAAATGTTTTGCTTGATTTATTTATTGAATTATCAACGCTTACAAAAAACCAATTTATACTATCAACACATTCTCCGACATTCATTAACGATAAATCATATAATCATATCTTTAGGATTTATAAAGATGAAAATAATGCAAGCAAAGAAATAACTTTGAAAGACAATGGCACTTTTAAGTTACGTGATATTCTGCATATAGTTAATAGTACAAATAATGAAAAAATATTCTTTGCAGACGTTGTTCTGCTTGTTGAAGGAATTACGGATAGACTTATCTTTCAGAAAATTCTAAACGAACAAATAGAAAATACCAACGCTACAAAAATTGTTGAAATAATAGAAATTAAGGGAAAGTCAAATGTTGATAATTTTAAAAACTTTTTGTTGAACTTAAGAATCCCGAATTTTTTCATAAGTGATTTAGATTATGTAAATGAGGTTGGTACAGAGGATATTAAGACATTGTTTAATGCAAATAATAAAAAGATAGCCAATGATGTCATTAAAAATCCTAAGAGTAAAGATGGTGATAGTTTAGTCAAAAGCATCGAAAAGTCAATTAAAGAAAGTGATTTAAAGGAGCTGGAAGAAATTTGGAATTATATAAAATCATTTAGAAGAAAGTTGAGACTAGATTTAGATGCAACAGAAGAAGCTTCATTGCAAAAGTTGATTACAGACCAGAAAGAAAATAACAACTATATTCTAAGAAGAGGAGATATAGAAGATTATTTTCCGAATGGATTTAAAACAAAAGATTTAGTAAGAGTTATAAACCTACTTCAAGGCCAGAATTATGCTGATTGGAAAATAACAACTGAATTTGCTGAATTAAATCAAATAGTAGAAGAAATATTGATTAAAAGTAAAATTAAAAGCGCATAACACGCGGTATAAAAAATTGCCGGGACAGTAAGTTATTCAAGGTTTGTAGCCCGCTTCAACTTTTGTGTAACTTGACAGGAAATCGCCCGCAATCGGCAACTTTTCATACCGCCAACCGTTAGATGACATGCACCGAAAGGCACGCACATCCATGTGCTTGATTTTTCGGGTAGGGCTTTGGAGAATTAATATATTTGATATAAAAGGAGTCTATAATGATTATTAGAAATATGACAATTACTGATTATGATTATGTATATGATCTATGGCTGAATACGCCAGGTATGGGTTTGAATAATATAGATGATTCAAGACAGGGGATTGAAAAATATTTACGACGAAATCCTGAAACATGTTTCGTTGCAGAAAAAGATAATATGATTATTGGTGTAATTCTATGCGGAAATGATGGAAGGCGGGGATATATTCACCACACTGCGGTATCTGTATTAGAACGCAAAAATGGAGTTGGAACAGCTTTAATAAATGCAGCTATGAATGCGTTAGAAAGAGAAGGAATCAACAAAGTGGCATTAGTTGTTTTTGCAAATAATGAATTGGGAAATTCTTTTTGGGAAAAAAGAGGATTTACAGTTAGAGAAGATTTAATATACAGGAATAAGACAATAAATGAATTAACAAGAATTGATACATAGTATAAATTATGTTCGACTTAAGAGGTATATTGAAGTTTTCATAAAGGAATCCCCATCCGTGGGGATTTCTGAACAAGGGGTCGGTGCACATCATCTAACAATGCATGGAAGTAAAGGTGCGGGTTAGAAGATCAAGAAGTAAATTCTCTGGAGAAGGAGCACGAAGATTGCCGCACCAAATTCCATCGCCGGTGCAAGCACGCTCACGGGTCTTTCTAAAGGGTCCGGCTCTGGAACTTCTTCCATGCCGACGTTATGCGACATTTCTGGTTGGGCGGAAAAAAACCGTAAGCAATTTATATGTAGTTCATTCAAGCAAAAGACGGAAATATGGTTTATTTCAAGATTTTTTTCGACTCTTTATTCAATAATAACAATATCAACTAAATAATAATGGTGAAAAAAGGAATGAAAACAATTGGAATAATAAGGAATGCAACTAAAGTTGATCAAAAATTTAGAGAAATTAAATTCCGTTTTAGTTTTATTCTAATTGTAATTGCATTGTTTGTTAATTGTAGCTTAATATTTACTGATGATGATTACATTAGAGTTAAATATGAGTGCGGAGGGTTAGCATGGATCGGGTTAGACTCACTTATATATCTTAATCAGGAATATGCTGATAGTATCAATGATAATATTTTGTTCCCAAGATATTCAGTAGTTGGCACCAAGTTAGTCCTATTAAAAATAAATTCACCATTAAAGGCTGTTAAAACAATTGAGCTTGAACCGAAAGGTAAAATTATTGATGATATTCGATTATCTCATCATAATGGTCTAATTTCTTATGATTATAGAAGTTCGGAACATATGTATGACGTACCATATTCATATTTTTATTCTTTTTATGAAAACAATTTCAGGTCTATAAAATTTGAACAATATAGGTTACTAAACTTTACAGCAAATGGGAATTTATTGGCTGAAAAAGGTAATTGGGGATATATAATGGGTGGGCCTTGCGGCAGTTCAGATTGCATGAATGGGTATTACTGGTTTTTTAAAAAATATGTTGTAATTGATATTGAAGGTAATGAAATATATGAATCAATTGTAAAACCTGGAATTCCAAATCCAAAGGAAGATGTATTGTTAACTACAGAATCACCAATATCTATTGAATCTTTTCCAAAAGGTTCTATTCTCTATGTAACCCAAGACTCTTTGTTTGACAATTTGATATCCTGGTCAGCTGATGGTACAAAATTCATGTATGTTAATTCTAAAAAAGTTGTTACTATTTATTCGTATAAGCCTGACATTGCGATATTGAATACTATTCAACTGGATTATACACCACTGCATGTGTGTATTTCACCTGATGGGAAATATTTTGCAACTAGCACTAAGGAATGTATTAAAATTTATAATCAAAATGGTAAGCATTTAGGGACACATACCCCATAAGATACAAAGTGTTTTGAGTCCTTTTGATCGATAAAATAATCCATTTGCTTAGTAGTGGTAGGTTATGGACACAAAAGAATAAGAGATGAGGGGAAATCCGGAGCCCAACCAGAAACGATCGCATAACAAGTGCAAGCCACAATACCGGCTGTAAAGCGTCTGAATACAGTCCCTTACTGCCGGCACTGCGGCTTGCACCGACCCGTTGTGTGCCATTTTGCACAGACATCATTATTTGTTTGCGCCGGATAGGAAAAATAAGAGGCGGGGCGGAATATGAATAAAACACGATTAAGAGAACGAAACGAAAACTTTAAATGGATGCCGCAAAGCGATGCATAAAAATTTACCATAAGATGAAATGCAGAGAGATAAAATGAATAATTGGTTCACAATAGACAAAATAGATAATTCAACTTATATTATTAGTGAGTACCGTCATTGGGAAGAAACGCATTGCTATCTCTTGATAGGATCTGAATACAGTTTACTTATCGATACCGGCCTTGGAATCTGCAATATCGATGATATCGTTAAGGAATTAACTGATAAACCGATTATCGCAGTTGCCACACACATTCATTGGGATCATATTGGTGGACATAAGTACTTTCCAAACTTTTATGCTCATGAAAAAGAGTTGAACTGGCTTAGTGGAGAATTCCCTTTAACGATGGATCAAATACGAGATATGGTAATTGACCGTTGTGATCTACCGGAAGGTTATGATGTAAATAAATATGATTTCTTCCAAGGTAAACCTACAAAGATCCTAAAGAATAATGATGTTATTAATATTGGAAACCGTTGTATTCAAATAATGCATACGCCTGGGCATTCGCCCGGGCATATGTGTTTTTGGGAAGAAAAGAATGGGTATTTATTTACCGGTGACTTGGTTTATAAGGATACATTATTTGCGTATTACCCATCTACTGATCCCGAATTGTATCTCAAATCATTAGAACGTATATCCACATTACCAGTGAATCGTGGTATGCTAACAGTGAACGGCGTCTTTCATCCCCATTCCGCGTAACCGATTTTCATAGTGAACTCAACCGGGAGCATCATTATGAAAGAATCAGAGCGCAAAAGAAAATTTAATGAATTTCTGCACCT
>JAAYBG010000021.1 GCA_012718985.1 Acholeplasmataceae bacterium | reverse complement strand
GCAGAAACAACAAACGGAACTGTTAGGGTAGACAATGTTGAAGCAGCAGAATATGTTACGGCGAAAACAACCAATGGAGAGATAAAAGCAACTAATCTTGTTAGTGAAAAACTAGAGATTGCTACGACAAATGGGGAAATTACGGTTAACAACGCAACTTTTAATAGAATCAAAGTCCATACGACAAATAGTAGTATTAATGTGACGATAAAAGGAACAAAAGAAGACTACAGTATTGAGATGGATACAGTAAATGGTAGTGTTTATTTAAATGATGAAAAAATAGCCAAGGGAACGATTAGCACAGGAAAAGAAAAAGAGATTACACTAACAACAACAAACGGATCAGTTAAATTAAAATTTATAGAATGACGAAAAAAACGAGTCAAAATCGACTCGTTTTTTATACGATTACATCAGCAGTTCCTAAAATATTAAATGTTTTAAAATAAAGATTTTCTTTAGGAATCCATTCATTGATAAAGCGTTCTAAAATAGGACCAGAGTTTCGTTCTCTCAATCGTCTATCTTGCTCTTCAGGAAGCACATCAACAAAAATTAGGTAATCATAGTATTTTGTTAAGTGTTTGTTATAAGAATACACTCCTTCAACAATAGCAATTTGGGTGAGTTTGGTCGTTTTTAGTTCGAATTTGTTTTCTTGACAATCATAGCAATGATAAGTCACACTACTCGCACTACGAATTTTTGCCATAACTTCTTTTTCTAGTAATTTATAATTAATATAGTCTCCGATTGCAGTTTGTACTTCTTTTTGTTCATCGGTTAAGAAGAAGTCATCAGTGGAGATTATAGAAGCGTTCATTGTCGTTTGTAGATAGTTCGATAAATAGCTTTTACCAGAACCGCTCTTTCCTTCGATTGCCAAGACTAAGCGTTTATCTTTAGTTTGCACGGAGGACACGAATCGTTCTATTTGTGCTACTTTCATTTCTTGGGTAATAAATCGTCGATTTACAATTCGGTATGCTGGATGGTATGCTTCAATATATTCCTTGCTATGATGTAGGGGTATGAAACCTAAAGATTCATATTCAGAGATAGCTGATAAAGTTTTCTCATAATCTAGGTTGATTAGTTTCTTTTTTAGTAAACTCTTTAGATAGTTTAAATAAATTTTTATTTTATTTTTATCTTTTTCTTGTCCGTTTGCCGATTGTACAAAACTATTATTTAGGTAATCTAAATCAAAACCAGCTTCGATATAGGGGCGAAGATTGATTCTCACTATGTCATGAGAAATATACTCATATAATAATTCTTGCGGCATTGTTTGTTTTTTTAGGTTCTTGCATTCTTCTTGTAAGAAAAGAAGGCTCTTTTGGGCGTTCTCAATCATGTGACCACCACCAAAGGAAGCTTGATGAACCAGCTTCAACAAGTCTTGTATGGTAGATTTTGGGTATCTTAAATAGCATCTAATAATAATATCATCCATAATTTACTCACCGATATTATTTTAACACGAATGAAAGCAAAAAGAAACGTTAACT
>JAAYBG010000129.1 GCA_012718985.1 Acholeplasmataceae bacterium | reverse complement strand
TTATTCCTTCTCTTTCAAAGATTTACCCTTTTTGGCATTTTATTCATACTCTGCTTACTGTTTTTTATGCTATCTCTGTTTTCCTAAGTATCAACCCTTTTGTTATTTGGGTTGGTAAAAACAATCCTCGCTTACGTTTTTTTCTCAATATTTGGCTTGGCGTTATTTGGATAGGTTCTTTATTCCCCATTATTCTTTTTGGAAAAACAGGAATGTTTGAATTATGGTTCTTCCTTACTCTAATTATCTTTTTATTATATTTAAGCTTGGTATTGTTTGAAGAAAAAATTGTCAAGATGAGTGTTGCCTTTTTGAAAAACGAGAAAGATTTAAATATTGCCATCGAAAAGATTTATGTAAATCTTGAAAAAGATTACGAATTAAACCCATTCCGCAAAAAGAAAAAAAGCGACTAAAATATTTGGCATATTCTATATGCCAATTTTTAATTGCTCTTTTTTTTCTGAAAAGAAACCAAACGAGTATTTGGCTAGGTAGAAATAACTTATCTATTCACCACGAATTGGTATAAAAAACTATCTGAACATATCATTTTTTGATTTCTTTCTTAGGATGATAAATGATATTTAGATTGGTTTTTTCAAGCGTTGCAAATCTGGTAGCGAATTTAATTTGTTTATAGAACTGAAATCCCGCTTTTTCGCATACTCTTTGACTTTGATGGTTCCACTGAAAATAGCCACATAGTAAAAAATCACAATCTAAATCGGTAAAACAATAGTCGATGACCTTCTTTACTGCTTCAGGCATAAGTCCTCTACCCCAAAAATCTTTGTTTAGCACATACCCTAGTTCACGTCCTTTTAATGGACTAGCTAACATCGATTTTTCTCTTACTTCTTCAATACCCAGTGAACCAATTACTTTACCCGTTTCCTTCAAGACAATGGCAAACACTTTTTTTTCTTTAATAAACACTTTTAGAATCTGAGCAGATTCTTCTATGTTCTTATGAGGAGACCAACCAGCCATTTGACCAACCCCATCGACTTTTGCATATTCATAAAAATCATCTAAATCACTTAACAACCAAGGACGAAGGATTAGTCTTTCTGTCTCTAAAGTTACTTTGCTGATATCAATATCAATATTCATTTGATTCCTCCTCCTATCTTTTTTCTTTGCTCCCTTGATGATTAGGATTAAAATTAATCCCGATAAAATGATTGCCATCCCTCCAAGTTAATTAGAAATGGATTCTCTCCCTATACCCTAGTTTATTTTAATCCTTTTTATATATTTGTTACTATTATATTACAATCAAACAAAAAGCGCAAAAAAAAGTACATTGATTTTCAATGTACTTTAACTTTTCAGCCTTTTTAAGGCAACGAATTCTCATTTAATCAATTTTTTTATCATCTATCTGATCATTCATACTTTCTTGATCGACAATGCTAACAAGAATTTCAGCAACCTGTGGATCAAACTGAGTTCCACCGCCTTCTTTAATCACTTTTCTTGCTTCCTTCTTTCGTTCTTCTAGTGTTAGTTGTCCTCTATTTAAAAC
>JAAYBG010000128.1 GCA_012718985.1 Acholeplasmataceae bacterium | reverse complement strand
TTTTATTTTGAGTGCAATATTGCTTTAAAAACAAAGGTAAATATGATATGATTATATTATGAAGTCGTTAAATCTAAAATCATATGGGAAAAATGAAATATCATTTTATTTGGCAGTTGAAGAGTATTTATTGAATACTTGTCAGGAAGATGTATTTTTTTTATGGGATTTATCGAAATCAATTATTATTGGACGAAATCAACTATTAGCCGCTGAAGTCAATCTTGATTATGCGAATAAACTAGGAGCGAAAATTTATCGTCGCCCTAGTGGAGGCGGGGCTATTTTTGCCGATGAAGGCTGTTTTATGTTTAGTTTTGTCAGCAAAACAATCGCTAAAGAAGAAGCTTTTAAAAAATACTTAGATTTAATGGTGGACGCTTTGAAAGAACTCAATCTCGATGTTTATTTTTCGGGAAGAAATGATTTGATGTTTATGGGAAAAAAGTTCTCTGGGAATGCGTATTATCAAAACAAAAATGGTTCAGTATTGCATGGAACCTTCCTTTTTGATACTAATCTAGAACATTTAGTTAGAGCGATAACACCTGATAATGAAAAATTTATTTCTAAAGGAATTAAGAGTGTATCGGAAAGAGTGATTAATATTGGTGAATATCTAACGATGACGCAAAGCGAGTTAATGGAATATTTACTAACAAAAATTTCGGAAAACAAAAAAATGTTTTGTTTGTCGGAATCGGATTACCAACAAATAAAACAATTAGAGAAAAAATATAAAGAACCTTTTTGGATTTATGGTCAAGATCCCCCCTTTACTTTTCAAAGTGAAAAAAGATTTCCTTGGGGTAAAATAGCAGTTTATATTGATGTGAAGAAAAACAAAGTGAGGAGTTTAGATATCAGAGGAGATTTTTTAATTGTTTCTGATTTAGAGGAATTTAAAAAAGCTTTTATTGGGAAAGATTTTACCTACCAAGCATTTCAAACAGTGTTATTAAAGAATAATATCGACGAATACATCATGAATAGTACAAATAATCAATTCTTACATTTCATTTTTGAGGAGGGAAATTATGGAGAACACAGCTAAGAAAACTATTTTATTTGATGAACACCTAAAACACGGAGCAAAAATGGTCGAGTTTGGCGGATTTTTAATGCCTATTGAGTATCTAGGCATCACAGAAGAACATCTAGCTGTGAGGGAACAATGTGGTCTTTTTGATGTCTCACATATGGGAGAGATTGCAATAACGGGAAAAGACACCCTGGCATTTATCGATTATTTAATAACCAACGATATTGTTAATGCACAAAAGATGAAAATGACCTATGGATTACTATTATACCCTGATGGTGGTGTCGTTGATGATTTGATGGTATATAAATACTCTGATTCTTATTGCCTTTTGGTTGTCAATGCTTCCAATACCGATAAAGATTATGCTTGGATTACTGAACATCAAGGTAACTATGATGTAGAGATTATCAATAAATCCAGTGAATATTCTCAATTAGCACTACAAGGACCAAAAGCAGTGGAAATCTTACAATCACTAACCGCTTATCCATTAAATGAGTTAAAGCTGTTTGATTTTGATGAGTTCTTAATTGGTAAGCAAAAATTTCTTGTTTCTCGTAGTGGGTATACAGGTGAAGATGGTTTTGAGATTTATGGCGATAATGAAGATATTCTTTCTTTATTCAAAGTCTTAGTAGAAGAAAAGAAAGTACAGCTATGTGGTCTTGGTTGTCGTGACACCTTACGATTTGAAGCAGCAATGCCACTTTATGGTCATGAGATTAGTCAAGAAATTGATCCAATCTCTGCGGGACTACATTATGCGATTAAATTAGAGAAAGAAGATTTTATCGGGAAACAGCGTTTAGTACAAATAAAAGAAGAAGGTCCAAAAAATAAATTAGTGGGTATCGAACTCCTAGAACGAGGCATTGCTCGTAGTGGATACGAAGTTGTTGCTAACGATCAAAAAATTGGTGAAGTAACAACAGGATATATGATTCCTCATTCTAATAATTGTTATGCGATGGCTTATGTTGCTAGTGAATATAGTAAAATAGGAACAGAAGTGTTGATTCGTATTCGTAAGAATTTAGTAAAAGCACAGATTAGAAACAAAAAGTTTTTAAATAAAAAATATATAAAATAGGAGAGAAAATTATGAGTAAAATTCTAGAACATTTGAAGTATGCGGAAAGTCACGAGTGGGTTAAAGTGGAAGGCAAGATTGCTTATGTGGGAATTACTGATTTTGCTCAACATAGTTTAGGGTCAATTGTTTATGTTGAAGCGGGTAATGAGGGAGATCAAGTGGAACAATTTGCTGTTTTTGGTGTAGTTGAAAGTGTTAAAGCAGCTTCTGATATTCTATCTCCGCTTAGTGGAACCATTATTGAAGTGAATCAAGAAGTGATTGACAGTCCTGAATTACTAAATGAAAATCCATATGAACATTATTTGATTAAAGTTGAAATTGCTGATGAAAAAGAATTGGATAATCTTCTTGATGCAGTAGCCTATGCTGAGGTTGCAAAATAATGCCTATGTATAAGTATTTTCCTCATAATGAACAAGATATTAAGGAAATGCTTAAGAGGATTGGTGTAGAAAAAATTGAAGATTTATTTACTGATATTCCTCAAAATATATTAACCAAAAAAGAATTACCTATTGATAAAGGATTGTCTGAGATAGAACTTCGTCAAAAGATAAATGCATTAGCGAATAAAAATAAGCAATTCATCTCTTTTTTAGGTGCTGGAGCTTATGAAGTATATACACCAAGTATTATTAGTGCACTATTATCCCGTCAAGAATTCCTAACATCCTATACTCCGTACCAACCAGAAATATCGCAAGGAACACTACAATATATCTTTGAATTTCAAAGTATGATTTGCGAATTAACAAACATGGATGTTGCCAATGCTTCACTTTACGATGGAGCAACAGCAACAGCAGAAGCTGTTTTTATGGCAACTTCACAAACAAGAAGAAATAAAGTATTGGTTTCAAAAACAATAAATCCGCGTATTTTAGATGTGATTAAAACGTATGCGAAATATCGTGATATAGAAATCATTGTCGTTGATATGGTGGATTTTTGTCTTGATAAAGAGGATTTACGAACGAAATTAACCGATGATGTCGCTGCTCTTGTTGTTCAATATCCTAATTATTATGGAGTTGTTGAAGATTTTCAAGAAGTTGTCGACTTAGTTCATACTAATAAATCATTATTCATTATGAATGCGGATCCAAGTACTCTAAGTGTATTAAAAACACCGGGAGAAATTGGTTGCGATATTGTTTGTGGGGAAGCACAAACACTAGGCATTCCCCTTAACTTTGGCGGACCTTATTTAGGATATATGGCAACAACGAGTAAATTATTACGTAAACTTCCAGGAAGAATCGTAGGTATGACCAATGATGTTGATGGGAAAAGAGGGTACGTTCTAACTATTCAAGCTCGTGAACAACATATCCGCCGTGAAAAAGCAACCTCTAATATTTGTTCGAACCAAAGCTTAATGGCCTTAAACGCTGTGATTTATGGAAGCCTTTTAGGGAAAAAAGGCTTGGTTGACGTAGCAAAAAGAGCTTATAATAATGCTCATTATTTATATAAAAAATTATTGCAAACAAAGAAATTTACTGCAGTAACGACTAAACCATTTTTTAAAGAATTTGTAGTTAAATCTTTTATTGATATAGATAAATTAAATCAATATTTAGAAACAAAAGGATTTTTAGGCGGACTTAACTTAGGAGATGGTCAATATTTATTGTGTGCTACTGAAGTTAGAACGAAGGAAGAAATCGATAAGTTTGTAAGCATAGTGGAGGAAGCAGCATGTACGATAAATTAATTTATGAAATTTCTAAAGAAAATCGTATTGGATATAGTCTTCCAAGTGATTCTGTTGATAATTTTGAAATCGAAGAATCATTAACAAGAAAAACACCATTAGATATGCCAGAAGTTACTGAACTCGATGTGGTAAGGCATTTTACCAGATTATCACAAAAAAACTATGGGGTTGATCAAGGATTCTATCCATTAGGCTCTTGTACTATGAAATATAATCCCAAAATTAATGAGGAATTAGCGAGTAATTTTGGATTTACTAAAATTCATCCTTTACAAAAAGCAACCAGTGTTCAAGGTGCTTTAGAAATCTATTATGAAACATCAAGGTTATTAAGTGAAATCACAGGAATGGAAGAATTCACTTTTAATGCTTTTGCCGGTGCTCATGGAGAATTGGTTGGCTTGATGATTATGAAACAATATCACATCAATCGCGGTGATTTTAAAAGAACGAAAGTAATCGTACCTGATAGTGCTCATGGAACAAATCCTGCTAGTAGTAGTGTTTGTGGTTTTGAAGTTGTTGAAGTGGGTTCCACTGCAAAAGGAACAGTTGATTTAGAGGCTTTAAAGAGTGCCTTGAATGATGAAATTGCTGGTATCATGCTAACAAATCCCAATACAATGGGTATTTTCGAGAGCGATATTTGCGAAATAGCAAAATTAGTTCACGATAATGGAAGTTTACTATATTATGATGGGGCTAATTTAAATGCCGTTTTAGGAATGGTTCGTCCGGCAGATATGGGATTTGATATCATGCATATTAATCTTCATAAGACGTTTTCTACTCCTCATGGTGGAGGGGGGCCTGGAAGTGGACCAGTTGGTGTTGTGAGTAAACTAACTCATTTATTGCCAAATCCTCGAGTAGTGAAGGAAAACAACCAATTTACTTTTTATCATAGTGAAGATGCGATAGGGGTTATCAGTGGATTTTGGGGTAATTTTTCAGTTGTTGTAAAAGCATATTGTTATATATTGAGCCTCGGCAAAGAAAATATTGCTAATGTTGCAAAACTGGCTGTTCTAAATGCAAATTATATAAAGGAATCATTAAAAGATACCTACAAACTTCCAATCACAGAATTGTGTAAACATGAAGTTGTTTTTGATGGTTTAATTAGTGAAAAAGCGACGACACTGGAAGTTGCAAAGAGACTCCTTGACTATGGATATCATCCACCAACAATCTATTTTCCTTTGCTGTTTCATCAATCGATGATGATAGAGCCAACTGAAAGCGAGTCAAAGGAAACCATCGATGATTTTATTAAAATCATGAAAATCATCGCCCAAGAAGCAGATGAGAATCCTGAATTACTTCATAATGCTCCTCATAATACTCTTGTCCGTCGTCTTGATGAAGTAAAAGCGGCAAAAACTCCAATTTTAAAATACAAGGATTTGTTGAAATAGAATTATGTATGACATAATCATTTTGGGGGCAGGACCAGGGGGCTATGAATTAGCATTAGAAGCGAGCAAGAAAGGGTTATCTATTGCCCTTATTGAAGCAGATGAAGTGGGCGGTACTTGTTTAAATTATGGTTGTATTCCTACGAAGACTTATTATCAAAATGCCAAATTTATTAATGAACTAAATAAAAGCGAACAGTTAGGAATCGATGTTCAATATACATTCGATTTCAACAAAGCGATTAATCGAAAAGAAAAAGTAGTAAGCTCTTTAAAAGAAGGAATTAAATTTTTGCTTACAAAAGCTAAAGTTGATTTAATTCAAGGGTTTGGTCGTCTAGTGGATAGCCATAGCGTTATCGTCAATAATACTACCTATCAAGCGAAATATATTGTGATTGCGACTGGTTCAAGTTCTGTAGAATTAAAATTACTAGGTTTTGATAGTCAAAATGTGATTTCCTCACAACAACTCTTGGCCTTAAAAGAACTTCCAAAGCGCTTGGTTGTTATTGGTGGCGGAGTAATCGGGATAGAAATGGCTTCGATTTTTCATCGTTTTGGCTGTGATGTTGAAGTGATTGAAATGTGTGAGCAAATTTTACCAACTGTTGATCAAGAAATTGCGAAGAGATTACAAGCGTATTTGAAACAACAAGGAATTAAAATTCATACGAAAAGTACGGTTGTTGAAATTGAAGATCATCAAGAAGTTATAGTGAAATTAATCTCGAAAGAAAAAGAAATGATAATTCCTTGTGATAAAGTATTATTATCAGTAGGTAGAAAACCAAATGTAAGTAATATTGGACTAGATGAGGTGGGAATTACTTACTCTAAGAAAGGAATTCTAGTCAATGAGAATTTTCAAACGAATGTTCCTAATATTTATGCTATAGGGGATGTAACAGGCAAAATGATGTTAGCCCACGTGGCAACATATAATGGTTATCGGGTATTACACCATATTTTACAAGAAACAGATACCATTCGTTTTGATTTAGTTCCATCCTGTGTCTTTACTTTTCCTGAAGTTGCCAGTATTGGAATGACAGAAGAAGAAGCAAAAGAAAAAGGATTCGATATCACTATTGGAAAAGCTTATTATCGAGCCAATGGAAAAGCTGTATCGATGAATGAAACTGATGGCTTTATTAAAATTATCGCTTGTGATGAAAGAATTATAGGTGTCCATATCATTGGATATGAAGCAAGTGTACTGATTCATGAGGCTTTACCACTCGTAAATGAAGAAATAAAAATCGCTTGTGCTTGTGATTACATTCATGCTCATCCAACTTTAAGTGAAATCTTTGCCAGCGCATTAAAAGAATTAAAAAAATAGCCATTTTGATGGCTATTTTATTTTTCAAATAAATTAACAATTTTCGTTGTTATAAAATCAATCGCTATTTGATTTTCTCCTCCTTCAGGAATGATGATGTCGGCAAATTTTTTTGATGGCTCTACAAACAATAAATGCATAGGACGCACAGTTGATAAATACTGCTCGACGACGGATTCAACTGTTCTACCTCGATGTTTGATATCACGAGTTAATCTTCTAATAAAACGAATATCATCAGGTGTATCAACAAATAGTTTGATATCAAAGAGATTCTTTAATTCAGGGATGGCGAAAATCATAATTCCTTCAACAATCACAACATTAGCGGGATTAATTATTTCTACTTCCTTACTACGATTATGGACAACAAAATCGTAGATTGGTTTTTTAATGCTTTTTCCTTGTTTTAATAGATTCAAATGAGCAATCAGCAATTCAGAATCATAAGAATCGGGATGATCATAATTGATTTTTGTTCTTTCTGATAGCTCTAAATTAGACATATCTTTATAATAATCATCAAGTCGGATAACGACAACAGAACCAAATTTGTTAACTTCTTTAAAGACTTTACTAGCGATGGTTGTTTTACCACTGGCTGTACCACCAGCGATGCCGATTAATGTTGTTTTCATCATGATTTACTCCTTTTCCGTTAGAATTATAACATAATTCTAGGTAAATACCAATAAAAAAACAATTTGAATAGGAAATAATCTTTGCGTATGTAGATTTGTGAAATATTGACATTGTTTTCATCTTATATTATGATATATACAAATATCTTTTTGTAAAAAAACGAAAGGATGGTGGTATAAATGGAGGAAAAAATGTTAGAGATTAAAAACTTATCAAAAACGTATACAAAGGGTAAAAAGGCTGTTGACGATGTATCATTAGTCATAAACTCTGGTGAAATATTTGCTTTTATCGGTCATAATGGTGCTGGTAAAACGACAACAATTAAGTGTGCAGTGGGAATTCTTGATTTTGAAGCTGGAGAAATCATGATTGACGGATTATCGATTAAGAAAAATCCTTTGGAATGTAAGCGAAAGATTGCTTATATTCCTGATAATCCTGATATCTATGAATCATTGACGGGAATACAATACCTTAATTTTATTAGTGATATTTATCAAATTCCAAAATCTGAACGTAGTGAAGGGATTAAAAAATATGCAGATATGTTTGAAATAACAAAGAATTTAGGGGATATTATCTCTAGTTATTCTCATGGTATGAAACAAAAATTGGCTTTGATATCTGCTTTGATTCGAAAGCCGAAGTTATTCATACTAGATGAACCATTTGTTGGTTTAGATCCGAAAGCATCTTATCAAGTAAAAGAAATAATGAAAGAGATGTGCAAAGAAGGTGCGAGCATTTTCTTTTCTACACATGTATTAGAAGTTGCAGAAAAATTGTGTAATAAAGTAGCAATCATCAAAAATGGTAAGATTATTGCTGAAGGAACAATGGAAGAAGTGCGTGGAAATAAAACACTAGAAGATGTTTTCTTGGAGTTGGAAAACAATGCGTGATTTTTGGATAATCTTAAAAGCGAGTCTGATTAACTCGTTTGCGCTTAATAAAATTTTCAAGAACTCGCAAAAACGCACGCGCTCTATCATTATGATGATTATTGTAGCAATAGCTAGTTTAGCGATGATAGCCTATGTATTGTTTTATCTGTACTTTATTGAGATAGCGTTCGTACAAGGAGGCAAACCAGAAATTATTTTACAGGTCGGTATTGTGTCTTGGTCATTATTGTCAGTAGTGATGACGATTACGCGAGCAAATGGGTACTTATTTAAAGCAAAAGATTTTGAACTGTTAATGACTTTACCAGTTAAACCACAAGCAATCATCGCTAGTAAATTGGTTAATTTATTAATAGTGAACTATTTGATTATCTTCTATACTTATGTTCCGGCTTTAATTATTTATACGATTTTTAATCCAACGGGATTTCTTTTTTGGGTATTAGCAATCGTAGCCATATTGTTCATTCCTTTATTATCGGTAGCGCTATGTGGTTTCATCGCTTATTTTATCGGAATGATTCCCATCAAGCGCAAGTTTAAAAATCTTGCAACTATCATCTTTTCTTTAGTCTTTGTCTCTGCTGTGATGCTGGGAAGCATGGGAGCAGAAGTAATTGAGACAGATCCTCAAGGTTTTACTGATAGTGTTGTTAATATTTTAAATAAGGCCTCTTTTTTGGCTCCATTTGCGTTTTCAGGCATTCGAGGCAATATTGGTCACTTTCTTATATTTGTTGTAATATCGGTAATTCCTTTCCTTGGATTTATTTGGTTAGTCGGTCGAAACTACCATAAAACCAATACGACGACAATTAGTGGCGATGTTGTAAAAGACTTTAAATTAGGGGAGATAAAAGCCGTCGGTCAAACAAAAGCGATTCTCAACAAGGAGATTAAAAAGTATTTTGGTACTCCAATGTATTTATTGAATACGAGTAGCGGACCTTTGCTATCCTTAATTATATTGATTTTAATGATTATTAATACCGATGAAATTGTTAATGCTGGTGGAGAAATGAATAATCAAGTATTCACTTTAATCATCATTGGCATACTTACCTTCATGGTTTCTTTAACAAGTACAACATCTTGTTCTTTATCTTTAGAAGGGAAGAATTTTTGGATTATTAAATCAGCACCGATACCAGCTAAAACAATATTTATGGGTAAAATATTGGTAAATATTATTGTTACGATACCAATTATTATCATAGATACGATTGTTGTTGCGATATTTTTAAAGTTCAATCTATTCAATATCATGATGATTGCTTTAATTCCTTCTCTTTTTGCGATATCGATTAGTTTTTTAGGCTTGTATGCTAATCTATTAATTCCAAGATTTGATTATGATCAGGAAATCAAAGCAATTAAACAATCAATCAGCGTTTTAGTTACAATGGCGTTTTCGTTTATTATTACCATTTTATTGGTAGGAGCAATTTTACTTGGCTTAGTTGTTCTTAAAAATATATCGCTAGCTTATTTATTTGTAACATTATTGGCAGTTATTATAACAGCAATTTCATATATTTTAATCTCTACGCACGGAGTTAAATTATATGACAAATTAAATTGTTAGAAATTCATTAAGAGTATTCAAGAGTTCTTTGAGTACTCTTTTTCCTTTTGTTTCAAAAAATACTTGCAAATAAGAGATAATTTTAGTATAATATTAAAGCATGAACTAGGGGTATAGTTCAACGGTAGAGCAGCGGTCTCCAAAACCGTAGATGAGGGTTCGAATCCTTCTACCCCTGCCATTTTTTATGGCGAACGTGGCGA
>JAAYBG010000127.1 GCA_012718985.1 Acholeplasmataceae bacterium | reverse complement strand
TTATAGCATAATATTTCATTATTTACAATCTTAATAATAGGATAATGCTTATTTTTGAAATAATTAAGAAGAACTTAATTTTTGTTATTAGATGTCGAATTAACTTGAAAAAAAGGCTTAAACATTGTAAAATAACATAAAATAGGAGAATGGTTTATGGATTATACAAAAGCAGCAAAAAAAATAAAAAAAGATAGTAATAAATTATATGATATTTTAAAAATAATTATTGTAGTGATTTGTTTATCCACTACTCTATCAATGTTTTTACCGTTGTTTGATATTTATGGAACATTTACAAATGGGTTTATCAATTTAATGAAAAATGCTTTTCCTGAATTTGATTTTACAAACATAAAAGGTCTAGCCATTACCACTTACGGATATGAGTTTGCTTTTGGCGTTAATGAAGTTAGTTTGAGCCAACCTTATCGCTTAGTGAAAGATGAATTTTTAATTTTTTGCTATATGTTACCTTTAGCAATTGGATTGTTATTGATTCCTTTTAATAAATTAGACAATAATAAAGTTTATTCGATTATTAAATATTGCATCATGGGAACTTTGATGATTACTTTTGGAATATTATTCATGGTATATGTTGATGGAGCAACAGAAAGCCTACGCAATATGTTAGTAGGCACTTCTACAGAATATGGATATGCCATTTATGCAAGTGCAGAAATAAAGAAAGTAACCTTGCCAATATTATTCCAACTGATATATATTTTTGGTGGCTGTCTTTGCTTTTTTCTAGCAACAAATGTAAATAAAATGGTTGAAAAAAACAAAAAAAGAGGAAACTAATCTCCTCTTTTTTTAACTAATACGCTTGTAAGCATTATAAGCACGTTTTACCTTTTTCTCTGATTTTCGATACTGGATTCCTAGTTCATTAATAATCTGAACAAATTCTTTTTTTCCAGCATGATAGCTCTTTGCTTCATATTCTAATTCGTAATCAGTAATGCCTAAATATTGACTTTTGTCGATAAACAAGACACCATTATTATACGAAAAGAACATTCTTAGAGTAGATAGACTTAAAAAGTTATTAATTTTTTGATTACCAATTAAGTTATCCACTTCGTTTTTTAATTCCCCTTCAGGAAGAATCCCAGTAGTTTTGATTTCTTCAAAGACTTCTTTGCTGATTGGCAAATTAAGTTCCTGGATTATATATCCTTTCTTTCTTTTTAATGTTAATTCTAAACTTTCCCTTTCCCTTACCCTTAAAGAAGCATCAAGAGCTTTCAATGAAAAACGCGAAGTATCAAAGTAATGATTTGTTTGTAAATCCATACGATTGCCTTCAAATTGCTTCATTAAGCGTTCGTATTCTTCTTTTGAAAGAAGTGTTTTGAATTCTACTTCTACAGATTTTTGCATTGTTACCTCCATTTTTATAATTCTATTATATTATACACAAAGAGATATAAAAATCAATAGTTTTTTCTTTTTTAATATTTTAGTTTATGGTAAAATATAATTGTCAGTAAGAAAGAAGGAAAATATGAATCAAATTTCAGATTGGAAAAGTTTTTTATTACCTTATGAATTGGCTGTCGGCGGTTTTATTATTAAATTAGAAGCGGTAAAAAAGGAATACATTTTAAAAGGAGAACGTAGTCCGATTGAAATTGTTTCTGGCAGAGTTAAGGCTTTATCGAGTATTTTAGAGAAGGCAGAAAGGCTAAATGTTCCCTTAACGAAAATACCAGAAGAAATTTATGATATCGCTGGAATTAGGGTAACCTGTAAATATGTTGAAGATGTTTATAAAGTATATGAATTATTACATAGTCGCAAAGATGTTGAGATTTTTTTGGTAAAAGATTATATCAAAAACCCTAAAGCAAGTGGTTATCGTTCTTTGCATATCATCGCAAGGTATAATGTAGAGACAATAGAGGGACAATTTCCGATTAATATTGAGTTTCAAATTCGAACCCATGCTATGCATTTGTGGGCAAGTGCAGAACATTCATTGAAATATAAATATTTTCGTAACATTCCAGAACCAATAAAAGAAAGATTATTAAAAGTAGCAGAAGTAGCAGCTAACCTTGATGAAGAAATGACAAAAATTAAAGAAGTAATAGAAGCAATAGAAGTGGAGAATTCTCGTGGTGAGGAATATTCTTTAGATGATTTAGAAATCTTTTTAGGAAATATGAAAAAATGGTGAAACAAATGAAATATGCATTCTATGGAAAGTATCAAGAAGAAGACAAACAAAAAATAACTTTTCTCGATTATGATGAAAAGAATCCAGATATTGTTTTTTCTTTTGGTGGAGATGGAACTATGTTAGGAGCAATTCATAAATATATGGATTGTGTTGACAAAGTCAAATTTGTAGGGATTAAAACTGGTAGTTTAGGTTTTTTTACTGATTTTGAATACCAAGAATTTGATCAGGCAATTGAAATGATAAAAAATAAGGAATGTAAAGAAAATAAATATAAGTTGCTGAAATTTGTTTTTAAAAACAACAATCATAAGGAAATTGGGTATGCTGTAAACGAAGTTTCACTTGTTAATCCAATTCATACTCAAATCATCGAAGTGTTTATTGATGGTAAACTTTTCGAAGTTTTTCGTGGAACGGGGTTATTGGTATCTCCTCCGACTGGCTCTACTGCATATAATAAATCTTTAGGAGGAAGCATTATTGATCCTAAAATTGAAGCTTTTCAACTAACAGAAATTGCAGCTATTAATAATACTGTTTATAATGCGATTTCTTCTCCACTTATTTTAAGTAAAAAAACAAAACTAGTCTTAAGAACAAAAGAATCGAGTAATATTTATTTAAGTGTTGATGGCAAAGAATACAAATTTACCAATTTAACTGAAACAGAAGTTTCGTTAGCGGATAAACAAGTTAATATTATTTCTAAAAAAGACACCTTGTTTTGGGATCGTGTTAGGAAGGCTTTTTTAAGGTAAAAAAAAGTAGTGAAACCACTTTTTCGTTCACTACTTTTTTATTTTTGTTTCACCATTACTTCATCAACGATTCCATATTCTTTTGCTTCTTCCGCAAACATATATTTATCACGTTCTGTGTCCAGTTTTATTTGTGATAAAGGTTTTCCTGTTTTTTCGGAAAGGATTAC
>JAAYBG010000126.1 GCA_012718985.1 Acholeplasmataceae bacterium | reverse complement strand
GTTTTGCCCAAGGAGAAGTAAATTGTCCTTATTCGAAAAGCATTATGCATCGAGCATTGATCTGCGCTAGTCTTGCCTCAGGATTAAGTGTTATCAACAACGTCACTCTTAGTGATGATATCATTGCGACTATTGACTGTTTGCGAGTGTTTGGTGCTGATATAAAAATAGCAGGAAATCAAATTATCGTAAGGGGAATAAAAGAAGGGAAAAATAAAAATGAAGTGTTGGAAGTCAATGAATCTGCTTCAACACTCCGATTTTTAATTCCAATCAGTACTTTATTCTTTGATAAGGTTGTTTTTAAAGGAAAAAAGAGTCTTTTTAGACGCCCATTGGTGGTTTATGAAGAAGTATTTAGAAAGCAAAAATTAAAATTTGTTGAAGAAGATGATCAATTAACCGTTTCGGGAAAGCTTAAAAGTGGAGACTACCTGTTGAATGGAAATTGCTCTAGTCAATTTTTTAGCGGTTTATTATTCTATCTTCCATTATTGCCAGAATCATCGACGATTACGATTAGAAAGCCTTATTATTCTCAAGGTTATGTGGCCCTAACAATCGATATCTTAAAGAAATTCGGTATTGAAATCATTAAAAAAACAAAATATGAGTTGCATATTCCAGGGAATCAAACCTATAAACCAACTACCATCAATAATGAAATTGATTATTCCCATTTAGCTTTTTGGTTGGGATTAGCGACAATGAATGGTAATTTAGTTTGTAACCAAGTAGATGGGGATAGTAAACAACCCGATTTTAAAATCATCAGGATTCTTCAAAACGCTAATGTGAGAATAAGTCGTATTGGAAGATCATTATTATGTGAAAAATCAACTTACTTGTTAGATAATTTGGGGATTGATAACCAACCAGATTTGGGACCTATTCTCGCTTGTATTGCCAGTCAATCACAAGGGAAAGTAACTCTGACAGGAGTAAAGCGATTAGTCAGTAAAGAATCGAATCGTTTGAATGCAGTATGCAATAATTTAAAAAATTTAAATATTGAAGTTACTAGGTTTTCTCTAGATAAGATTATGATTCATCCGGGGAAAGTAAAAGCACTTGCCCCACTGGATAGTTACTCTGACCATCGTATCTTTATGGCCTTTGCTATTCTAGCGACAATTAGCGAAAACCCAGTGATTATCAAAAACTACGAATGCATTCAAAAATCCTATCCTAACTTTTTAAAGGATTTAGCGCAATTACAAATCAAATTTGAATATATCAATTAAAAAATAGGAGTTTATATGAAAGTACTCGCAATCATCGATTCCTTTAAAGGAACCTTGACTTCTAAAGAATTAGGAGAAATCACAAAAGAACAATTGGCAAAGAAAAGAGTTGATTGTGATTATTTTCCCATTTCCGATGGTGGAGATGGTTTTTTGGATTGCATTGAACATCTAATCACTGCAGAAAAGGTAGAGTGTACTGTTTTTGATCCGTTATTTCGTGAAATTAGAACCTATTATCTAAAAGATCAAGAAAATAATGCATATATAGAGATGGCATTAGCCAGTGGAATCAATTTACTCCAAAGACAAGAATTAAATCCCTATCAAACTTCTACCTATGGTACAGGGCAATTAATTAAAAAGGCGATTGAAAATGGTGCAAAAAAAATAATCGTCGGCATTGGTGGAAGTGCAACGAATGATGGCGGGACAGGGATGCTTGAGGCATTGGGGGTAAAGTTCTTCAAGAATCATCATCTTCTCAAGAGAATGAACGCACAGCAACTGGATTTGATTACCGCTATTGATACGGTTGAATTTGCAAAACTAACTAAACACATTGAATTTATCGTATTAAATGATGTGAAGAATCCTTTATTAGGAACCAGTGGCGCAACCTATGTTTACTCCAAACAAAAAGGGAGTACTGTTTATGATTTACCTATATTGGAAGCAAAAATGAATCACTATGCTATTGTTTGTAAGCAAACATTGAACTGCGATTATTCTTCCTTTCCTGGTACCGGAGCTGCTGGAGGGCTAGGCTTTGCCTTTAAAACCTTTAATAAGGCTGTTTTTCATCAAGGAACGGAGTATGTCCTAAAATTAATGAATTTTAAAACAATCCTGAATCAATACGATTACATCATTACCGGAGAAGGTAAGATTGATAGTCAAAGCCTACTCGGAAAAGTTGTTTTTGCGATCAAGAGTCAAGCAAAAGATAAAAAAGTGATTCTTGTATGTGCTATCAATGAATTAACAGAAGAACAAATTCAAGAAAACGATATTGAGAAAGTGTATGCTATTGTTCCTCACTTTGCTAGTGCTGAAGAATCTCTCAAGAATCCGCATCATTATTACAAAATTTTATGCGATCATATTAATCTAAAGTAAAAGGCTAAATAGATGAATTTTCTATTTAACCTTTTTTTAAATCACAATAAATAGTAATAATAAGGAGGTCACCAGTAGACTTCCTGTTAAGATTAATCCGTATTTTGTAAAACGCAAGAATGAGAAATCAATGCCTTGATCTTTTAAGATTGTCATCCACATAATTCCTGCAAGTGCTCCGACAGGTGTCAAAAAAGCACCGATATTAGAACCAATAATCGTGGCGTAGATTCCCAAAGGAAGTAATTCTTTGCTTAATCCAGGTAAAAGATAAGAATAAGCTAAGGTCATGGGAATATTATTGATGAGATTATCGGTCAGTGTTGAAGTAATTCCATAAACAAAGATTGTTTTGAACTTGCTGTTAGCACTGAGATTGGATAGTGCAGCAGCAATTTTTTCCATCACCTGATGTTCATGAAGGGATAAGACAATGGTGAACATCGAAAGTACAAAGAAAATCAAATTCCAAGGAACTCGTCGATAGCTTCTTTTGATAATACATTGTCCCTTTCGCAGGAAATCGCTAATCGTAACGATGATTAGTAATAAAAGACTAGAGAGTAAAGCAATAAGCCACATTTCCATTTTTATATATTTTGAAATTGCCAATAGGATTGTGCAACCGAATAAAATGATAATTGCTGTGATTGTCAGGAATTTGTTTTTTATCGTTACTCTAATTGGTGTAGGGGGAGTGAATTTTTGCTTTAAATTACGATTAAATAGAAGTAATAGGATTCCAATTGATACAACTCCTGCACCTAAGGTAGGAATGATCATGATTTTAAAGTATTCAAGAAAATCGATGTTGAAGACAGAAGCGAGATAAATATTCGTTGGATTTCCAATATAAAGCATCATACTATAGGTATTGGCAACGACAAATTCCATGACAAGATAAG
>JAAYBG010000125.1 GCA_012718985.1 Acholeplasmataceae bacterium | reverse complement strand
TTAGAAAAATGTAAATTATTTTCATATTGACTAAAAGGGGTATTAGTCATATAATAAATTAAAAGGTACGGAAATTGATTCAACAATTTTTGTTTAATAAGGAATTAGGTTAAATGCCTAAGCTGTCCCAGCAACCGTGATATCGATGAAAGCCAATTATGCCACTGTATGAAAATATGGGAAGGCTGGTTAGTAAAGTGAAGTTAAGCCGGTAGACTTGCCTTTTAAAAAGAAATTATTTAATTTCTCCTGGGATTTGAGAAAAACGAGAATATTTTTATATTGTTTTCGTATTTTTGAATTCTAGTTTTTTAATTAGAATTTTTTTTATGGAGGCGTGAAATGAATTACATTATTAAACGTGATGGGCGAAAAGAAATTTTCGATAAAACAAAGATTTTTGTTGCTATTGAGAAAGCTAGTGAAGCAGCGGGAAACCAATATTGCATAAGCCAGAAAAATGCGAAAATAATTACAGAGAAAGTGTTGGTTGAGTTAGAAAAAAAATACACAATAAACATCCCAACCGTTGAGGAAATTCAAGATCAAATTGAAAAAGTATTGATTGCAGAAAATTTCTTTGATATTGCGAAGCATTATATTTTGTATCGTGCAGAAAGAACGAGAATAAGAAACTCAAAAACAAGATTAATGAAAACAATGAGAGAGATAACCTTCAAATCATCAAAAGATAGCGATAAATTAAGAGAAAACGCAAATATTAATGGTGATACTGCGATGGGAACAATGTTGAAATATGGAAGTGAAGCAGCTAAAGAGTTTTATTTACAAGAGGTAATAAATCCAAGATTTTCTAAAGCGCATATTGATGGGCTGATCCATATTCATGATTTGGATTTTTATTCACTGACAACAACTTGTTGCCAAATTGATTTATTTGATTTGTTTAACAATGGTTTTTCAACAGGAAATGGATTTATCAGAGAACCCAACAGTATTAGAAGCTATGCTTCTTTAGCTTGTATTGTTATTCAAGCAAATCAAAATGATCAACATGGGGGACAAAGCATCCCTAATTTTGACTATGTGATGGCAGAAGGTGTAAAAAAGACATATAAAAAAGCATTTGTGATTAATTTATATAAACTACTATCTTTGTTTGATGATAGCATTGAACAAAAAAGAGTTAAGGAACTAGTCTATTCTATTGAAAACGATGAAACCTGTGTTTTTAAAATGAACAATAAAATTTTCATCAATAAACTAGTAGAAGTGTTAAAGGAAATATATCCAATAGATAACATCGAAGAAATCGTTGAAAAAGCAGAAATTCATGCAATCAAAGATACGGAGTATGAAACATATCAATCGATGGAAGCTTTGATTCACAACCTTAATACTATGCATTCTCGAGCAGGAGCACAAGTTCCATTCAGTTCCTTAAATTATGGCACCGATACGAGTGATGAAGGAAGAATGGTAATGAAATGTTTACTCGATGCAACGCTGAAAGGATTAGGAAATGGAGAAACTGCAATATTTCCTATTCAAATATTTAAGGTTAAATCAGGAATTAATTTTGATGCACAAGATAAAAACTATGACTTATTTAAACAAGCAATTTTAGTTTCAAGTAAGCGACTTTTCCCTAATTTTTCATTTTTGGATGCGCCATATAATCTTAAGTATTATCGTGAAGGAGATTATAATAGTGAAGTGGCATATATGGGGTGCAGAACAAGGGTTATCGGGAACGTCGATAAAACGAAAGAAGTCACTTGTGGGAGAGGAAACCTTAGTTTCACATCGATTAATCTACCAAGGCTTGCTTTTGAAAGCGTAAATATAGATGAATTCAAAACTAAGTTAGCAGAAACAATGGATTTAGTTCGCGATCAACTTCTAGAAAGATTAGAAATTCAATCACAAAAGAAGGTGTACAATTTTCCTTTTTTAATGGGACAAGGAATATGGTTAGATTCAGAAAAATTAAAAAAGGATGAAGAGATTCGTGAAGTTTTAAAACATGGAACGCTATCGATAGGGTTTATCGGCTTAGCTGAAGCGCTGAAGAAATTGACGGGATATCATCATGGAGAAAGTGAAGCCTCACAAAAAACTGGTCTTGAAATTATCGGATTGATGCGAAAAAAATGCGATGAATACACAGAAAAACTACAATTGAACTTTACTTTATTAGCTACACCAGCCGAAGGATTATCAGGAAGATTTGTAAAACTAGACAGAGAAAAGTACGGTTTGTTTGATGGAATAACCAATCATGAATTTTATACAAATTCTTTTCATATTCCAGTATACTATCCAATCTCTATCGTTAATAAGATAAAAAAAGAAGCACCATATAATGACTTAACCAATGCAGGTCATATTACCTATGTAGAGGTAGATGGGGACATCGCAAATAATCTTGAAGCATTTGAAAAAATTATTCGTTTTATGCATGATGAAGGAATTGGTTATGGTTCTATAAATCATCCAGTTGACCGAGATCCTCTTTGTGGTTACAATGGAATAATTAACGATGTATGTCCAAAATGTGGCAGAAGAGAAGGTAATCTTAAATTTGAAAGAATAAGGCGAATTACAGGATATTTAGTAGGAACGCTTGACCGCTTTAACGATGCAAAAAAAGCGGAAGAAAGAGAAAGAGTTAAGCATGGAATTAATTAGAGTTGCAGGAATAATCAATGATTCTATCGTCGATGGACCGGGAATAAGATTAACTATTTTTACTCAAGGATGTTATCATCATTGTCAAGGATGTCATAACCCTCATACACATGATATTAAAGGTGGTTTTCAAATAGAAATAGAAAACATTATAAAAATGATTGATGATAATCCTTTATTATCGGGAATTACCTTTTCTGGAGGAGAACCAATATTGCAATGGGAAAAATGTGCCATCATTGCCAAAGAAGCAAAGGAAAGAGGATTAAATGTAGTCTTGTATACAGGGTATTTATATGAACAAATCGAAAAACTACCAAACATTGAAAAATTACTGAATTGTGTAGATTGGATAATTGATGGGCCATTCCTTCAAGAAAAGAAATCACTTTTATTGAAATATCGTGGCAGTAGTAATCAAAGAATCATCGATGTAGCAGAAACATTGAGAAAAAAAGAAATAGTGCAATTAGAAATCGATGATTAATGAAATGATTTGGTTTTAAAAAATTAATTTCTAGGATTATTCAAAGCTCTTTATCGACAAAAAGCCAAAATTAAGTTATAATTAATAAAAATAAGATAAATTTACTTATTAATTATTGTTTGGAGGCTGGCATGTTATATTTAAAAAACATTGTAAAAGATTATAAAGCAGGAAATATATCAGTAAGAGCTTTAAACAATATTACGATTGAATTCCGAAGACAAGAATTTGTCAGTGTTTTGGGACCATCAGGTTGTGGAAAAACCACATTATTAAACATTATTGGCGGTTTAGATAAGTGTACTAGTGGTGATTTTTTGATTGAAAATCAAGACACAAAGACCTATAAAGATTCAGAGTGGGATCATTATCGTAACGATAAAATAGGGTTTGTTTTTCAGAGTTTCAATCTAATCCAACATTTATCGGTTTGGAAAAATGTTGAATTGGCCCTAACATTATCGGGAATATCAAAAATAAAAAGTAAAATTAGAGTTGCTGATGCTTTAGAACGAGTAGGGTTATTAGATCAAAAAGATAAAAAGCCGAATCAGTTAAGCGGAGGACAAATGCAAAGAGTAGCTATTGCTCGTGCCCTGGTTAATAATCCTGAAATCATTCTGGCAGATGAACCAACCGGAGCACTTGATTCCGTGACTTCAAAGCAGATTTTAGATATTTTAAAAGAAATATCCTCAGAACGGCTGGTAGTGATGGTCACCCATAATCAAGAATTTGCTAATCAATATTCAACAAGAATTATCAACTTAAAAGATGGTCATATCGTTAGTGATAGCAATCCTTTTGCAGCAGAAAAAGACAAGGAAAAAGAGATAAAAAAAGCGAAAACTTCGATGCCGATTGTTACGGCATTAGCATTATCTTTTTTAAATTTAAAATCTAAAATTGCAAGAACAATGCTAACAATTATCGCTGGTAGTATTGGAATTGTCGCAATCGGTTTAGTTTTATCGGTGTCCAATGGTATGACAAAGTATATCAATGATGTGCAACGAGTAGCCCTCGGTGACTATCCGATTAACATCACAAGTTCAGTGATAACATCACCAGAAGTTTCCATTTATAGTAAGCTAAAAGAATTTCCCGAAGAAAAGATGATTACAGTTGTTCGTGGTAATACACAATATGAACACTTTAATGCTATTGAAGATGAGTTTTTTGAATATTTACAAGATATGCCGAGTGAATGGTATACATTAATCAATTATGGCACATCAATCAATTTAAACCTATTATATCAAGATGGAATAGCCTATCAAAAAGTTACCGATTCTTATTTTTATGAGATGACGGAAAATGTAGATTTTGTTGGTGAGCAGTATACTGTTTTGGAAGGAAAAATTCCTCAAACTGCCAATGAAATTGCCTTAGTTGTAGATAGTTATAACTGTATCAGTGCCATGCTTCTTTACTATTTAGGGATGAGTTATGAAAATGTTGAAACATTGACATTTGCTGATTTTATGGGAAAAGAGTTTAAATTGTTAGATAACGATGAGTATTATGTAAAAATGGACAATCGTTATTATGCAAAAGGAAAATCATATTATGCTGATTTATACGAGAATGCTCAAACAACATTAGAGATTGTCGGAATTTTGAGAATTCAGCCCAAGGCAACATCGAAACTCTATTCATCAGGACTACTCTATACCAAAGCATTATCAGAACTAGTCTATGAACGTTCGATAAATTCAGCGATTGTAAAAGAGCAAATAGCAGCAGGAATAAACACAAATGTTTTCACGGGATTGCCTTATGAAGATATCATCGGCATTAGTTCCACACAAACAAAAACCTATCAATATGAAATGAATTTAGTCAACCTAAATGGTATGAAAAAAATCAATCGTTTATATATTTACACTTCCACATTTTCTGATCGGGGAAATATTACTAACTATATCAACGCTTATCAAAATCCTGAAAGCAATGTGAAGATTAACACCTCCGATTATACAAGTAGAATTACCAATGAGTTTGCTACCTTTGTGTTAGTGCTAACAAAAGTATTAATTATTTTTGCATCTATATCATTAGTAGTCTCTTCAATTATGATTGCGGTTATTACATATATTTCTGTTATTGAAAGAACGAAAGAAATTGGGATTTTACGCAGTCTTGGGGCAAGAAAAAAAGATATTTCTCGAGTGTTTAATGCTGAAACAGCAATCATTGGATTTGCCGCAGGGATTTTAGGAATTATCGGTGTGTATGCTTTGGAAAAGCCAATTGACAGTTTGGTGAAGAATATTATCACTAAAAATACGAGTTTAACTACTGGACTGACAACCTTTGATATTGTTCAGACAAAACCAGAATACCTGGTTTTACTACTAGTTGGTAGTATTGTCATCACAATACTCGCAGGAATGATACCAGCTATTATTGCTAGTTATAAGTCTCCGGTCGATGCATTAAGAAACGAATAAAAAATGGAAGTCATATAAGAAAGATAAAGCTAAAAATAAAAGAAATTAGGCTATATTTTATATTTTATATGCTTATTAAAGTGAAAAGTCCGTTATCGGACTTTTTTTATTTGATTTACAGAAAGCCTATCATATTATTTGCAAACAAGTAAAAAAAATGATAAAATAATAAGTTGGTAGAGGTCGCCATGAAAAAGCTTGATTATCTAATAATTATTATTGTTGCTATTATATCCATATCATTTTATACCATTTACATCGTCAGTAAAAATCTTAGGGATGAAGTAGATATCCAAATTTTATATCAAAATGAGGTAATCTATGAAACCCCTCTAACAAAAGAAACAGAAATCACTGTTTTTGTAGTTGGTATAGATAACGAAGTAATTGTTACTGTAGATGGTCAAAGCAAAAGTTATGATTATCTTTTTAAAGAACCTTTTTACAATACAATATTAATTACAAACAAGGAAATAAAAATGATAGATGCTAGTTGTAAGAATCATGATTGTATGCGTATGCAAATGAATCCTTTATTTCATACCCCAATTGTTTGTACAAATGGAATCATTGTAAAGATGGTTAGTAGAGATATAGAAATTATATCTTAGGAGTAAAACATGAACATAATTGAAATAAAAAACTTGAATTTTCAATATACAAAAAAAGATGTCGCGATAAAAAATGTTTCTTTGTCAATCGAAAAAGGAGAATTCGTTTGTATTTTGGGACATAATGGTAGTGGGAAATCAACACTAGCAAAATTAATAGCGGGATTGCTTGCGGCTAAAAGTGGCGAAATTTATGTGAATGGAATATTGATTAATGAAAAAACAATTAATGAAGTAAGGCATAATGTTGGAATCGTGTTTCAAAATCCAGATAATCAGTTTGTTGGAGTTACCGTGAAAGATGATATTGCTTTTGGTTTAGAAAATCGACAAATTGAACGAGAAGAAATGCTTGCCCGGATTGAAAAGTATGCACAACTAACCAACATGAGCGATTTTTTAGAATATAATCCAGAAAATTTGTCCGGTGGAGAGAAACAGCGAGTTGCTATTGCTGGTGTTTTAGCGTGCCATCCTGAAGTTATTATTTTTGATGAAGCAACGTCTATGCTTGATCCTAAAGGTGTCCGTGAAGTTACAGCAATGATCAATCAATTGAAGGGATATAAAACGATTATATCGATCACCCATAATTTACAAGAGGCTTTGTTTGCTGATCGAGTAATTGTGATGAACGATGGGGAAATTGTATTAAATGATACTCCAATCAATGTTTTCAAACAAAAAGAAATTTTAATCAATTCTAAATTAGATATCCTAACAAGCATGAAATTAATCACCAAAATCAATAGTGAAAAAGGATTAAAAAATAAAGCAGAAATCGAGGAACTGTTATGGCAATTAACTTTCGAAAAGTAAGCTATTCCTATTCGGCTTTGAAGAAAAATAAAAAAGTAAAATTTGCAGTTAGTGATGTCAATTTAGAAATTGCAGAAAAAGATGAATTTATTGCGATTGTTGGACATACAGGTAGTGGAAAAAGTACCTTGGTGCAATTAATGAATGCACTTTTAGTTCCTTCACTAGGAGAAATAGATATCTTAGGAACAACGATTAATCCCCATGCAAAAGTAAAACTAAAACCAATTAGAAAACAAGTTGGACTTGTTTTTCAATTTCCTGAATATCAACTTTTTGAAGAAACATCGTTAAAAGATATTACTTTTGGTCCGAAAAATTTCGGAATACCAACAGAAGAAGCGATACAAAAAGCACTTGATGCCGCCCGATTAGTGGGATTAAGCGATGATATTTTAAAGAAGAGTCCTTTTGCTATTTCGGGTGGCGAAATGCGGAAGGTAGCAATTGCCGGAATTCTGGCCAGTAATCCCGATATTTTAATTTTAGATGAGCCGACAGTTGGTCTAGATCCGTTTGGAAAAAGCGAATTATTAAAATTGTTAAAGCGGATTAATGAAGAAGAACATAAAACAATCATCATTATTACCCACGATATGGAAGTAGTTAGCCAAGTGGCAAAGCGAGTAATTGTTTTAGATAATGCGAAGATTGTTTATGACGGGGACATGAAAGCATTGTTTAAAAATGATGAGTTTTTGATCAATCATAATCTCGATTATCCTGAAATAATGAAATTGATGCGCTCTCTAAAAGAAAGATTGGGTGTAGATATTGATATCTATCAATATAGCATTGAAGAAGCTTATCAAGAACTATCTCGTGTTTTGGGTGATTAACTATGAATGAAAAAATTGTTTTTGGTCAGTATTATCATACTGATTCTTGGATTCATCGTCTCGACCCCCGAACCAAAATAATTGCTGTTTTTTTGTATATGATTGCATTATTTGTAGTCAAGAATGTTTATTTATTAGGTGCATTTTTACTATTGGCTTTGATTGTGATTACTACAAGTAAGGTTCCGTTAATTAAATTTTTGAATAGTTTGAAGATGGTTTCGTTCATTTTGCTATTTACTTTTTTCTTCCAATTACTACTGAGAAAAGATGGCGAGCAATTAGCTGTGTTTTCTTTCAACATGACTATTATTAATGCCCTTTTGATTATTCTTTTATTTATTCTTTATTTTCTTTCGCGAAGAATCATTAAAAGTTTTAGGGTTTTATTGCTTAGTATCGTTTTATTGATCAGTTTTTATATCCAAATTAAATTTGATTTCTCGTATTTGCTATTTACTTATCAGGTTCGTATTTTTGATTCAGGGTTAATAATGTCCTTATACATCTTGTTACGAATCATTGCCTTGTTATTTATTTCCTCTTTATTAACTCTAACAACGAAACCAACGGATTTAAATAATGGCTTAGAGGCAATTTTAAAACCATTAAAGCATATCGGCGTAAAGGTTTCAACATTAACCATGATGATTTCAATTGCGCTTCGTTTTATTCCTACCTTAATTAATGAAGCTGAAAAAATCTTGAAAGCACAAGCATCAAGAGGAGTAGATTTTAAAGAGGGAAAAATTGGAGCCAAAGTAATGCAAATCATTTCTTTATTGGTACCGATGTTTGTTATTGCTTATAAAAGGGCTTATGATTTGGCAGATGCGATGGAAGCAAGAGGATTTATTCCTGATGCACCAAGAACGAATATCAATTTGTTGAGATACAGAACTAGTGATTACCTTACGTTTGGATTTAGTTTTGCTCTGTTAGTCGTTACTATTTATTTGAGGATATTCTATGCGTTATAAATGTATTGTTAGTTATGATGGCACTAATTTCCATGGTTTTCAAACACAACAAGATTTGCGCACTGTTCAAAAAGAGATTGAAGATGTTTTATTCAAAATTATGAAAAAACCAATTACTATTCATTGTTCAGGAAGAACAGATACTGGAGTTCATGCTATCGGTCAAGTCTTTCATTTTGACTCAGATGTAGATATGGGAAATTGGAATATGAAAAATGCAATTAATTCTCGCATTTCCAAAGATATTTATATTCAGAGTGTTGAAAAAGTTGATGAGACTTTTCATGCTCGCAGGAGTGCTATTAAAAAAGAATATCATTATGTTATTGACTTCGGGGAGTATAATCCTTTACTGAGGAATTATCGCTATTATTGTCGCTATAAAAATGTGGACCGTTTGTTAATGGAAGAAGCAGCAAGGTTATATATTGGAGAGCATGATTTTCGCTCATATACAAAAAATAAAGACAAAGAAAACACAATTAGAGAAATATATTCTATTGACTTTATTTGGGATTTTGACCTGCTTACGATTAAAATTATCGGCTCGGGGTTCCTTCACAATATGGTAAGAATTTTGGTTGCTATGTGGTTAGAAACAGCAAGAGGTAAATACTCTTTAGAACAACTAAAAGCAATTACAGAGCAAAAAAATAGGGTATTTGCACCTAAAATAGCACCACCCAATGGTTTATATTTATATAAAGTGTATTATTAAACAAAACAAAAAAACTGGCTCAAAGAGTCAGTTTTTATATATCTTTTGTTTTATGTGATTTGGATTTGACTTTACTGATTGACATGACAATAGCTAAAATTAAAATGTTGATAAGAATGATGATTGGTCCTGTAGTAAGATTAGCACTGTAACTGATAACAAAGCCAGTAAGCAAAGAAAACTCACTAAAAATAATGGCAGTGATAATCGTATTTAAGAATGAGTCTCCAATAAGAATGGCCGCTGCTACAGGAAGAATCATCAAGGAAGCAATTAGTAAAACACCTATGATATCCATAAATAAGGAGATAACCAAAGCAATAATGATGGTTAATAATAATTGTAATGATTTTATATTGATACCTGAGACAGCAGCATAGGTTTCATCAAAACATAGGGTTACTATTTTTTTGTATGAGGTGAAAATCACAATAAAAATAAAGATAGCAATCACGATAATAATGATTAGATTAGTTGCTGAAACCGAATAAATAGAACCAAAAAGCAAACTAGTAGTAAATTTTGCGTCGATATTGTTACTTAAATTAATAAATAAACCACTTAACGCGACACCAAAGCTCATGACAATGGGCATGGATAATTCCTTATAGTTTTTATAAAAACCTCTCAGTTTTTCGATTAAGAAAGTTCCTCCTATGCTGAAAATAATTCCCATAATCGATGGGTCAAAGCCTTTCACAGTAATCAATCGAGAAAGAAAGACACCAAAACAAACACCAGCCAAGGAAAAATGGCTTAAGGTATCAGCAATAAAGGATAGTCGTCTGATAACAACAACAGAACCAATGATAGGAGCTAAAACACCGACGATGATACCGGCGATTAGAGCATAGAGCATAAAATCATATTCAAAGATGGCACGGAAGAAACTGCTAAGAATCATATTCTTCACCTATCTTTTGGAAACGATAATCGCCTAAATCATTTAAAACTAAAGAATAATCAGTTAAATCCTTACAAAAGTCAAGGTCATGACTCGAAATAATAATCGTGATTTCTTGTTTTTTTAAATCGGCGAGAATTTGATGGAGTGCTTTTACGTTTTCTGCGTCAACGCCAACTGTTGGTTCATCGAGAATCAGTAATTTTGGATTATTCAATAGACTTCTAGCAATAAAAACTCGTTGAATTTGTCCACCGGAAAGGTTATTGATATTTTCATGATAAATTTTATTCAAATCCAACGCATTGATGATAGAGGTGTAAAAAGCATCGCGTTTTTTGTTATATGCACAAGATAAGATCTCAAAAACAGTGATTGGAAATTCATAATTGAATTCTGTTTTTTGAGGAACATAACCTATATTTTTAAATACTTTTAAATGGTTGATATCAACATCATCTAAATAAATAGAGCCATCAGGAACAC
>JAAYBG010000124.1 GCA_012718985.1 Acholeplasmataceae bacterium | reverse complement strand
TCTTCTTGTTTAGGCAATTCTTTAAGAATTTACCAATAGAACTTGAGGAGTCAGCACAAGTAGATGGTGCGGGTGTTATTAGAACTTTCTGGAGCGTTATGCTTCCAAATGCCAGAGGAGCAATCGTTACTGTAGGTTTGTTTGCCTTTGTATGGCAATGGAACGATTTATACTTTGCAGGTCTATTGAATGATTCTTTAGGCTTCCCATTACTAGCAAGTAAGTTGGGAGATGGTACAAATCGTCTTGATACAGTTATGGGTACATGGATTGCACAAGGACGAGATGTATTACAATCAATTGGCGATAGTGAAATCAAGACAGACCCATTATTTAGGTCTTTGATTGCCAATACTGCAGCATTATTAATGATGTTACCGTTATTGATTGGTTACTTCTTTGTTCAAAGACAATTTGTTGAAAGTATTGAAAGAACAGGTATCGTAGGATAAATTAAAAGGTGTTACTTGTTTAAGTAACACCTTATTATTTGAGAGGAAGAATATGCATATAAAAAATTTAACTTTAGAAGAAAAAATCGGGCAAATGCTATGTTTTGCTTTTAATGGTACAGAATATAATGAACAACTCGATAGACAAATCAAACAATTAAAAGTCGGCGGAGTTATCTACTTTGCGAAAAACATTACTAGTCCTTTTCAAGCGGCGAAATTAAATGAAAGATTGCAAAAAGAAGCCAAAATACCTTTGTTCACCTGTATTGATCAAGAAGGTGGTAGTGTACTTAGAGTCATGGAAAAAATAACTCCTTTTCCTGGAGCGATGGGACTTGCGGCAACAGGAAAGAGCATTAGAAATTTATGTTATCATGTTGCAAAAGATTTAAAGAGCATTGGCTTTAATTTGAATCATGCACCGGTCGCAGATGTAAACAACAATCCCTTAAATCCTGTAATCAACTCCAGGAGTTATTCTGATGATCCAGAAGTAGTTGCAAAATATGTTTGTGAGGCATTCAAAGGATTTCAAGATGCAGGGGTACTTGCAACAGTCAAGCATTTTCCAGGACACGGCAACACAAGTCAGGATTCTCATCTATTAATGCCTTCATTGGATTCCTCGTTAGCAGAAATGAAAAAAATCGAATTAGTACCATTTCAAAAAGCCTTTGATGAGGGAATAGATGGTGTAATGGTTTCTCATGTACTCTATACAGCTTTGGATAAAGAGTATCCAGCGACATTATCCTACCCAATTATGACTAAATTATTACAAGAACAAATGGGGTTTAAAGGGTTAATTGTTACGGATTCTTTAAGTATGGGAGCTATCGAACAAAACTACACCAATGAACAAGTCATTAATTTATGTGTGAATGGTGGAGTAGACATGATGATTTTTTGTGGTGCGGCTCGTTTATCTGACCAAGAGGAAATTTTCAATAAGTTTCTGGCCATGGTAAAAGCAGGAATTATTTCCGAGAAACGTGTAAATCAATCGGTTGAAAAAATTCTTCGTTTAAAAGAAAAGTATTGTTCTGGAACAATTGATGTTCGTAATTTAGCACCGAAGAGCGCAGTTGAAGAAGCGGAAAAATTATCCGTAGAGAGCGTTTCTTTAGTGAAAAACAGTGGAATTCTTCCTTTCAAAACAGAAGATAAAGTATTGATTTTGTTTCCTGAAATCAAATTATTTAGCCTTGTAGACAATGAAAATCAAAAATACAAAACATTGAGTGTTTATTATCCTCAAGATGAGATTGTATTTAACCGTGAATTAAAGAATTTATCATTGATAAAAGGTGCCTCTAAGCAATATGATAAAATTATCCTAGCTACTTATAATGTCGGTAAGGGAGATTATCAAACAGAATTATTTAAATGTTTAGATAAAGAAAAAACAGTAGTTGTTAGTTTACGTTCACCTTATGATATCCTTCATTTGGATGGAGTGAAAAACTATATTTGTCTTTATGAAGCAACTCCCTTATCATTAAATAGTCTAACAAAATGCTTAATTGGTGAAGCGCCATTTACTGGTAAGGTTCCAGTGAAATTATAAATACTCTTTAGAAAGGAGAGATTAATGAATATGAAAATAATTAGAGTGAAAGATTATGATGAATTGAGTTTAGAAGGAACAAAAATCGTCGGTGAATTCATTAAAAATAATCCCCAAGCGACCTTAGGATTAGCTACTGGATCTAGTCCTATCGGCTTATATCAAAATCTTATCAAGATGTTTCAAAACAAAGAAATTTCTTTTAAGGAAATCAAAACGTATAATTTGGATGAATATTGCGGGTTGCCGAAATCACATCCTGAAAGTTATTATTCGTTTATGTATCGTAATTTATTTTCTCATGTTGATATAAAGGATGAAAATATCCATATTCCTTCTTCTGAAGGCGAAGATATGCAAAAAAATTGTGATGATTATAATCGATTACTTCATCAAACGACAATTGATTTACAATTATTAGGAATTGGCGGAAATGGTCATATAGGTTTTAATGAACCAGGAACTCCTTTTGATAGGGAGACATTTCTTGTGAAGCTTGCAGAAAGAACACGCCAGGATAATAAGATGTTTTTTAAAGAAGATGAGGAAGTGCCTCATTATGCTATCACTATGGGAATAAAAAACATCATGGAAGCTAAGAAAATAGTGATGTTAATTTCGGGAAAAAGTAAAGCTGAAGCCGTTAAACGATTGTTAAGCGGGGAAATCACAACGAATTTTCCAGCCTCTATTTTACATAAACATCCTGATGTAACAGTTATTATTGATGAGCCAGCAGCGGCCTTAATCTAAAATGATAAACATTCTCGACTGCAATACATTTAAAAAAATAGAGGATGTCGCATTACTTTGGAATGAAGAAGTGGGATTTATTTATCCAATCACTGATTTGCTTTTTAAACACAATATCATAGATTGTCCATATCTTTCGCTGGGAACTTCTTTTGTTGCTGTTGAAAATGAAAAGGTTGTTGGATTTATCCTTTCTAAAATATGGGATGGAAACAAAGAAATACCCACTTATATTAATACAGGATGGATTTCTCTTTTCTATGTTGCTAGAAAATATCGAAACCAAGGAATTGGCTCACTGCTTCTGTCTAATGTAGAAACAGCAATGAAAAAACAAGGAATTAAAACGATTCATATTGGGCGTGATGTCAATAATTTTTTTCCGGGAGTTCCTTGTGACTTCGATGGATTAACGCCTGAGTTTCTTGAAAAAAGAGGTTATATTTTAGGTAGAAGAACGCATGATTTGATAAGATATCATTTAAATGATGTAAAGGAATATGTTTGTAAGCGGGATATTCGCTTTGCCACTAAGGAAGATGAAAAGGCAACGATGAAGTTTTTCTTGAAGAATTTTCCAGGTAGATGGTATTTTGACGCGTGTAAAAATTTCAAAAGCGGCTTGTATCATCAATACTTATTGGCTTTTCAAGATGGTGAAGTCATCGGATTCATGCGAATGAGTACTATTGAAGATAGTATGTGGCCATATAGCTTGACTTGGTATCAGCGCTTTAATAATTTGGGTGGTCTAGGACCTTTGGGAATTGATAAAGACCATCGTAAACAAGGTATTTTTGATGACATGATGAAGTATGGTTTGTTTTTCTTTAAAAAACAAGGAATTAAAGAGATTATGATTGATTGGACAAGTTTAATGGCTTTATACCAAAAATATGGATTTGAAGTTTGGAAAGATTATACATATATTTTTAAAAACATTTAAAATAAAGGCTATTCTTTGTTCTTGATAAATTATTTTTATTATGATAGAATTATAGAGTATAAAAAGAGCAAAACTCAAAAGAGAAAGCTCGTCAAGATTTACATTTTAAGGAGGAATGAAATGAAAAAATGGATAGCATTTTTGCTAGTACTAACACTGTTGTTCGTATTCATAGGTTGTGACAAACCAGTTGAAGAAGATCCAGATGATGATCAACCAGTAGT
>JAAYBG010000123.1 GCA_012718985.1 Acholeplasmataceae bacterium | reverse complement strand
CCTGGTGATATCTTAATTGAATTTAATGGAATGAAGATTTATAATTCAGCCGAATTAAGAGCAGAGATTGGTAAAATTATTATCGGTTCAGGCGAAACAAAAGAATTGAAAGTATATCGTGATAATGGCATTGTTTCCTTATCATTTGTAAGTTAGGAGGAAGTTAATCTATGACTAAAATAAAAAAAATAATCAGTGTTCTATTCATCATCTTAAGTGCAACAGTGTTTATAGGTTGCCATACAACAATGAATCCTGATTACCTTTATATCCATGTAAATCAAACCATTCGCTTACAAACTTCTTTAACCGGAGAGCTAAACTGGTCATCAGATAATGAAAATGTTGCCATAGTTGATGATGATGGAGTCGTAACCGGTATAAATATCGGTCTTGCTACCATCACGGCCCAAACCGGAAAGCAAGTAAGTAAAGTGATTATTTCTGTTGAGGCAGAAAAACCAGAAGTTGCTTTGTTATTATCAGGAAAGCAAAACCTATTGGTTAATGAATCAACAACCCTTGTAGCCACCCTTACGAACACCACTACAAACTCTCCTATTTACTGGGAAACAAGTAATGAAGGAGTTGCAACCATTGATAGTAATGGTGTTGTGTATGGAATAGCTCCAGGTTTAGTTACCATTACTGCTTCTACTTATCAAGAAAAAACACTAACAAAACAATGGATTATCTTAGTAAGCAATATTGAAGGAGACAGTGAAATTGTCAACAATGAAATTGAAAATAAAACTTATGAAGTCGTTGGGGAAATTGACTTAACAACAATCAACAATACCATCACCACAATTGTAAATAACGTGATGCCTTCTATCGTTGGTGTTAGTAATTACCAATATCGTAACTCAGCTCCTGGTTTTCCTAGCATTCTTCAATTAGAAAGTGTCGGAACAGGTTTCATCATTAATCGCGAAAAAATTAATGACACTGAATATCGTTATTATGTACTAACCAATTATCATGTTGTTCAGGATCGAATTGAATTAAGAATCTTCTTTGGAGATCATGAAGATGAAATCCGCGCCGAATATCCCGTTCAAGCCAATGCGAAAGCAGACTTAGCCGTAATTACTTTCGTGTCTAGCAAAGAGCTTAATCCGCTAACTTTCGCAGCGACAGACTCAACAAATGCTGGTGACTTTGTCATCGCAATAGGAAATCCAACAGGATACGACTTCTTCCGTTCTGTTACCTTCGGTATGATTTCTTGTCCTGAACGCAATTTAGCGGGAGAAACTTCCCTGTTTGTTCAACATGATGCTGCAATTAATCCAGGAAATAGTGGAGGCCCTTTATTTGATTTAGATGGTCATGTCATTGGTGTTAATACCATTAAAATCATCGACACGGATGTTGAGAATATTGGCTTTGCTATTGCTTTAAAAACGATTAATGAATTTATATCCGGACTTGCAAATTATCCAAAGAATTAAAAAGAGCCACTCAGGTGGCTTTTTTTACTCTTCTAATAATGCTTTTGTAAGTGTTTTATTGTTCGCTTCCTTACTCTTTAACGTTAACGATGCCAGTTTTTTTCCATATTCTATCGCTTGTTGTAAGGGTTTTTCCTTTACAATTCCATAAATAATTCCCGAAAGCATCGCATCTCCTACTCCAGTAGCATTGACGATTTCTTTACTATCAACACTCGTAACTAAAACAGTACCGATTGTTCCCTTTTCCAAATAAGCTATCTCTTTTTCTTTATCTGTTATGATGATGTTCTTTGCATTTTGCTTTTGAAATTCTTTCAAAAGTTTTTCTTTTGATGATTGTTTTCCAACTATGGCTTCTGCTTCTAAGACATTGCATTTTAAATAATCAATTTTCTCGACTTTATGAGCGAGTTTTTCAGCTTTTCTTGTTGAGATGGCATCCATGATGATGATCTTATCTTGATAACAAGTTAGCAAATAATCAATGACTTCAATCTCTAGATTAGTATCAATAACCAGATAATCACAAGATTTAATAATCTGGCTAATTGATTGAAGATAGGATTTAGAAAGGGCTTTAATGCTTTGTTGGTCACATAAAGCAAGCTCCATATCTCCTTCCGGATTATGAATTGCCAGATAACCTCCTGTACTCAAACCTTTTTCCTCAGGAACAATTATCGATACACCCAATTCTTTTAACTCGTTTACCAATGCTTGTGATATGGCATCAGTCCCAATCGTCGTTACAAAGGTAACGGGGAGTTGCAATCTCGCTAGGTTCTCACAAATATTACGAGCAACACCGCCAAAAGAAACCGTTATTTCGCCGATATTCGAATCAAAAGGGCGAATCTTTTCAAAACTTTTTCCAAAATAATCAATATTGGAACCACCTATGATTAATATTTTTTTCATACTCATTCTCCTAAAAATTTATCTGTATAATAATCTAAAATTTTCTTTTTTGAAAAATCGCGGAGTAAAAAGACTTTACTGGCTACAAGCGCTAATTCTTCTAATGTCGTTTCTTTTCCTTTTAGCTCTGGTAAGGATAACAACAATGCATCTTTTGGAATCAACCCGATAATTTCCGAAGATATCACCTTTGTCTTTAGCTTTTTCGCTTCTTCACAAACAGAAAGAAATACCTGTAGTAGTGAAGTTTCATAATAATTTGTCAGGTTCATCGTTACCTGTACATGATTAACTTCCTTTAAAAATGCAGCTTTTGCCTGAACAAAAGGTAGACCACCACTACTGAATCTAATCTTACGGGCAATGCTCTTGGCAATGGTTTTATCTGGAGTATCCAAATCAACATTATAAGCTATCAATGGCTTTCTTAATCCTATTGCTACGGCTCCTGCTTGAGGATGTGGCACAGGATCGCCAAAATCAGGGAACCAATTCCTGTCTTTCATTTTTTGTTTTAATCCTTCAAACTCACCTCGACGAATATTAGGAAGCAATTTTCGTTCTTCTCTTGTTGCTGATTGGTTATACAAATAAACAGGAATCTTTGCTTTTTCACTAATGAGTTTGGCTAATTTAATTGCTGTTTCTTTACAATCCTCTTCTGTCGCATTTTTAATTGGTAAAATAGGAATTACATCTACTGCTCCCATACGTGGATGTTCTCCTCTTTGAACATTTAAATCGATTTTATTACTAGCAATCTTCGCACTTTCTACCATACTCTCTACAACAACATCGATTTCGCCGATAATTGTTACAACACTACGATGATAATCTTTATCCATTTCTAAAAGGCACAAAGAGATTCCTTCTCTTTGGAAAGGGGAAAGAATAGCTTCCATGACCGCCCTGTCTCGACCTTCAGAATAATTAGGAATAATCTCAATTATTTTCTTCATGTTTATCCCCCCCTTGCTTACTATTAGTATAACAAAAAAAGAAAAAAAGAAAAGAAAAAACGCCTTTTGATAAGATTAACTAAAGGCGTTATTAATTTTTATGATAATTTTTCTAAAAAACAATGTTGGTGAAT
>JAAYBG010000122.1 GCA_012718985.1 Acholeplasmataceae bacterium | reverse complement strand
ATTACAGAAAGTCAGATCCACGTGTTAGAGAGAACCAGAAAAACTATTTGGGAGTAATTGTAAATATATTAACTGATACAAAGAAAAAGACCTTGTATGAAAAAAAGCTATATGATTATGCTTATTTTGATGAAATGACAAAGTTGGCCAATAGAAATATGCTGATAAAAAAACTAAATCAAAGCATACATGATAAAAAAGGCTCAGGAAAAATCGCCGTTTTATATGTTGAAATTGAAAATCTAAGGATGATCAATGATGCCTTTGGTCACACAGTAGGAGATAGAATAGTAATCGTATCAGCATCAATTCTCAAGGGTCTGTTAAAGGAATGCTGTTATATCTCGAGAGTAGAAAACGAAGCGTTTGTTATCGTTATGCCTATGGTGGAAACCATTAAACAAATACAAGATTGCATAGATAAAATAATAGAATCCTTTTCTGTTCCTATTTTACCAGCTGAAGGAAAAGGAACATTATTTGTTACCATCTCTATCGGTGTTTCTATGTATCCTGATGACGGAAAAGATGCGGACACTCTTTTACAGAATGCGGATCTAGCAGGATATGAAGCCAAGCACTCTAATAGTAAGGTTGTTTTCTGTTCCGACCAATTAAAAAATCGTATTAGGGAAAACACTTTACTCACGAATAAGCTCTTCAATGCGTTGCAAAATAAAGAATTTTCCTTAGAGTTTCAACCTCAAATTAATAGCAAAACAGGAAAAACAGCTGGTGTTGAAGCCTTGCTCAGATGGAATTATGACGATAAAAAAAGAATACCTCCTGATATATTTATCCCTATCCTTGAACAAACAGGATTAATCCATGATGTGGGGCTTTGGGTACTAGAACAAGCACTCCAAGAGCACAATAGGCTTGTTGCAAGGGGTTTTCCTCCTCTTCGCTTTTCTGTAAACCTATCGATTATTCAATTCCGAGAAGACAATTTTGTTCCTGAAATCATAAAAATAATAAAGGAAAGTAAAGTAAATCCGAAATATATTGAGCTAGAAATTACCGAAAGTTTTTTATCTATTAACTTCGCAGATACCATTGCAAAGCTATCCAAATTAAAAGAATTTGGCGTAAGCATTGCCATAGATGATTTCGGCAAGGGATATTCATCATTACAACGCTTGGATTTAGTACCTTTTGACAGAATAAAAATAGACAAAAGCATTGTAGATGATATCACTTTGAAAACGAAAAAAATAGTTATTGTGAAAACAATAGTTTCACTAGCTAAATCTCTTATGGCAGGTATTACCGCAGAAGGTGTAGAAACAAAGGAACAACTTGATTTTCTAAAAAACATAGATTGCGATGAAATACAAGAATATTATTATTCAAAACCTTTGCCTATAGAAGTGCTAGAAGAATTCCTTAAAAAGGAAAACGCATAATCTTTTCATTAAAATTTTTATATACCTCCTAAAATAAAGGTTTATGTTAATCTCGTTCAAATGAGAAACATAGACCTTTTTTCTCGTAACTATTACTAGAAAACTACCAATGTATTGCAATAATACTAATATTCTTATTATAAATTTTAATTATTATTCCGCTCAATATGACCTCTCTTATAACCAATTGTTTATAATAAAAAAGGTTGACAAAACACAAATTACATTTGTTTTTTATCAAACCTATATTTCTTATCTATGTAATTTCATTATTTTAATACTTTTGTATACCCCTACCTAAAAGTCATTCATTGGACTTTCAACATTTTGTGGCTCAAATAGTCCATTATCTACAAAACTAACTACACAATTTCTTCCCGATTCTTTTGCCTTATACAAAGCTTGATCCGCATTATCAATAAAATGTTGTATATTCTGTTTATCATTTGGTATGCCGGAATAAATACCCACACTGACAGTGCATTTAAACTCGTGATTTTCTTCAAACACTAAATTTTGTATTATTTCACGGATTCTGTTTCCTATTATTACCGCTTGCTCAGTATTTGTTTCATGTGCAAGAATTAAAAATTCCTCTCCTCCAAATCGACAACATAAATCTAAAGGTCTTACATTTTCAGACAATACCTTTGCAATAGTTTTCAACACTTCATCGCCAAACAAATGACCATAATTATCATTTACCTTCTCGAAAAAATCAATATCAATAAAGAGAAAAGATAGCGATTTCTGTTCTCCTGAAGCCCTTTGATAATATGCTTCAGCCTTACTCATAAAATATCTTCGATTATTGATTTGAGTTAACGGATCTAAGTTACTGCTTCTCCTCAACATTTCATATGAACGCTCATACATTATAAGTAAGAACCCTATTCCATTTACAAACATGAGTAGAATTAATAAAATGAATGTTCCACTTTGAAGAATATTATTAGTAAATAAACTTACATCTTCTTTAAATAGTGAATCAAATGCTCTTAACAAAAGTAACAAAAGAAAAACTAAACTAGTCAATCCAATAAACTTTTGGAACCTACTACTCTGATTGTCTATTACAGTTAACAAATTAGGAATCACAAAAATACAAAAAACGCTTAAAGAAGCAATGGCAATTCTGACATTTCCAGTGCCAAGTAAAATTTCAACAATCAAAAATGAGATAATAGATAATGCTAACAAAAAGCTTTGTAATCTGAACCATATCATTTTTGTGTTTTTATTCATTTTCAGAATAACTAATGAATCTAGATAAAAACTAATGAACAGTAGTATATTACCAAAGTAAACTGAAAATATGTCACTGATATCTCCACGCAAAAACAAAAAAAACCAGGCTATCGCTTGCAATATCTTAGCAATTCCAAATCTCCGTATCAGAATCTTTTCATTATTTAATTCATGATAGACATGATATCTCAATATTAAAAAAGCCAATGCCAAATTTCCCCACATTAAAACTCCTATCATAGTTTTTATATCTAGGTTAATTAAGACTTCAAAAACTTTCAAAAATTCGTTATCCATATTATCTTCTCACTTTTTATATAATTTTTATTAATTCCGGATAAGAAAGTCAATATTGTTTTCTTACCTTCTTTTTCTATTTAATCAAGTCATGGTTGTTACCATTTCATCTTCTTTAATACACTTATACACCTTTGGTGAAATTTACTGCATCCTCTACATTCATTTACAACTAAGAGTGACTTTTTTTATTAATCAGCTTGTTTAAGATAATAGATAAAAAACCAAATAATGCAGTTAATAAATATATTGCGATAAAGATTAATATCGCATATCCAAAATTAATATCGGATACTTCAAATAGTTGATAAACAAAATTACCGCTAATCAAACCAAAAATATAATCAAATATAAAATATAGGCATACAAAATATGGTGCGATTAGTATTTTCTTCAACATCATATTATCGTTTTCCTCATATAAAAACAGGTATGCTACGATATATAGAATAGGATTTATACTATGAAGAAAGAAAAATGCTCCTCTAAAATTAAGTTGATATAGTCCTAATGCTCCAACTAGACAAAGAATAGCCAAAACCCACATTGCACTTATGAAGCCAATGTATATAAAATTAGGTATCTGCTTATTTTTTAAATTTAATATTCCGTCAATAATAATTACAATACCACAGATTAAATTCGAAAGGCATGTAAATTCTATAAAGTATTCTGGCTCTGGTATATAGCCTATTAGTACTGTTGAAATCATGATTATACCAATTGAAAGTTTGATAATAAATTTATATAAGTTTTTCATGTAACTCCCTCAATAACTTCGTAAACTATATCACAGCAGTCCTAGTATAAATACTCTACTAATCTATCAAACTTATGGTAATCCAGTATCAATCCAAACCTTTTTCTAAGAAAATAATCAAAACATCCCATGTTTTGAAAATGGTCTTTTCCTTGCGCTCGGAAAACAACTAGTGTAAGTGTTGTTGAATTTCATCATCAATCACAAATCTTGGATTGATTTCTACCATTTTGTTTTGCATAATACAGATTTTTATCTGCTCTTGCTATAGCTGTCTTGATTGTATCCGTTTTTGTTACTAGTGTCCCACCTATAGAAATCGTAACTTGAATAGTTTTTTCTTCATCAAATTGATAACCAGAAGCAGCAACCAACAGTCGCAATCTCTCAGCTATCTTCATTAAGTCATCGTTGTTTAACACATCAACGATAGCAATGAATTCTTCTCCACCCCAGCGACTTACCAAATCCGTTTTCGCAACATTCGATGAAAGGGTGTAGGCCACAATTTTTAAGATTTCGTCTCCCACTAAGTGTCCATAGGTATCATTGACATTTTTGAAGTGGTCGATATCCATCATCAAAATACCAAATGTATTCGAAAACAATTTTGCTTCTTCTAATCTCTTGGTTATTTGAAAATCAAAGAAATGCCTATTTGCTACCTGTGTTAATGGGTCAATTCTAAGTTTATCTTTTAACTCTATGTTTTCGTGATAAATCTGCTTTTGAAATCGCTCATCCGTAAATACTTCAATGGCTGCTACTATCTTTTGTTCTGAATCATAAATCGGTATTGTTTTGACCATGACTGGTATGCGATACCCATCTTTATGTTTTAGAAACACGCGTGCTTCTCTGATAAGTCCATCTTGCAAGGTTTTATGAAGGGGACATCCATCAAGGCATAACTGTTTTCCGCTATCATCTACGTGTTGAAAGATGTTGTTATGGCAAAAACTGTTGGTAATTTCTGCTTGAGAATATCCGGTGATGCGTTCGCTACCTTCATTCCAAAAAATGATTTTCCTTTTTTGATCTACTACGTATACCCCTTCGTAAAGATAAGGAATAATGTTATCGTCGTATTTTATATCCATAAATCATCCTCCTAATTCCTAGTTTAAATCATTCATTACTTATAACTTCGTTAATAAAGACATCGACTAATTTCGCATCAAACTGTGTGCCCGCACAATGTTTTAGTTCGTTAATCGCAAACTCTTTACTAAGCGCTTTTCTGTAAGGTCTATCTGCTGTCATTGCTTCATAGGCATCGCAAATACCAATAATACGGGAAAATAGTGGTATTTCCTCTCCCTTTAACCCTTGTGGATAACCTTTACCATCGATTCGTTCATGATGTGTTAGCGCATATTCAGCAAGTTTTGAATATTTATCGGCTGAACGGAGAATTTGGTATCCATTGGTTGTGTGTGCCTTCATAATCTCCCATTCATCTTCGGTGAGTTTACCTGGTTTCT
>JAAYBG010000121.1 GCA_012718985.1 Acholeplasmataceae bacterium | reverse complement strand
TTGCCCCGACTTTTCATTTCAATTAAGATCGTCCCCTTCCATAGCATGTCAATATAGCCCTCTTTGTCATCAAGTTTTTTAACTCTATGCTCAAAAGTGCCAACTCGTTTGCTGCTAATACCAAAAACATTAAAAAAATCGACTAAAAAAGGCTGCGCATCTGCTTCTTCCCTTGAAGCATCAGCCCATTTTTTCGAGAAACTTACTGCTCTCTCCTTTATTTCGTTCCAACTTAGCGCCATGGGTTATAGTGGTTTAGGTGATGAGGTTAAGGATGAAATGTAATTGGAGTATTCACCAATTTCAGCAACGCCACCTGCTATATTTTTACTTTTGGTCATATTAACTCTTTTAACTTTTGAATCACCTCATTTAGTTTGTCTAGTACACCTTCTATTACGCTAGTTGCATATAAATATCCGGCATATTCATTACTCCAAGAAAAACATAATAGTACTAGGGCTTCTGCAATTTCATTTTCATAATTTTCTGGCGAATAATCTCCCTCTGATTTTCTAATTACTATTTTAAATGGTTTCTGCAAATTGTCATTGTTGAGATAGTAGATTTGCATTTGATAATTAGCGCCATTAAAGCAAAAATCATCAAGAACGATGGAAGCTTTATCGTCAATGCTTTTTACACTACAATAATAAATATTTCTAAAAGGCCTATAGGTGTCTTTCTCTCGTTCAATATATTTTTTCCACAAATAGTATGTATACATTTCAGCATGATAAAAATTGCTTTGAGACTGACCATATAGTAAAATATAATGCTCGTTTGCGAATCTTATAAATCCCTGTTTGCAATATTCTATTAAACTCGGACAATCAATAAAATAATCTCTCCATGTATTTGTTTCAGCTTTACAAATGTTACCTAACGAATCTTCAAGTCGATATATAGCAAAACTTTCATCGTCGAAAAGTGCTTTTACAAAAGAGCGTCTTTCTTTCCATTCTTTATCATCGATTATTCGTAATAATCTTTTCCAGCTATGGTCTCGTTTTATATTGTTTTGTACTTTATTAGTCGATAAAAGATTTTTTCTGTATTGTGAAGCAGAAGTCAAATAATCACCCTTTGTCAATACTGCTCTTTCAAAGACATAGTTGCTATTATTGACACGATTTTCATAACTTTCCTCAAATACATTACTTGCCTTATCGGAGTAATCCTTAAATTTTGAAAAATAATCATCATTTTCTTGGGGGCTCCAATCGCAATTTTTATAATCTTTATAGTAATCAAGTATACCAGCAAACTCTAAAATAAATCCTATCTGGCCATTGAAATAGCCGTGTTTCTCAATTTTTTCAATTTCTTCCTCCCAGTTTTTATCTTTTAACATCAAGTGTGCCTTTATTTTTTCTTCTAGGACTTGCCAAGATGAAAAAGAGGAGATTTCAGGATCTGTTATCAGAAACTTCAGAATATCATGACTGTCAGGAATTAAATTTTCAATAGATTTTATGGCAGCTGCAACTTCAGAAGCATTATCTATAATGGTATTATCCGGGTGAGTAAGGTTGTGAACAATACGCATCCATTGATCAATTCCCTTAAGGTCGCTTTTGTTATGAATTAAATAACGAACATAGGCATGAAAACATAAGCGTTCGTGATTACTATCAAAATCGTGCTTTAGAGCATTTTCGAATGTATTTTCTTCGTTAAAATAAAATTGATATCCCTTGGAAATATGGTGTTTGATTTTTCCATTGCCGTTTGAAAAACTATCAAGCGCATCAATCAAATAGAATATACCATCTGTTGAAAGAGCTTTAAATTCTTTATACTTATTAAAAGAAATAACATCTGCATAATCTTTATTTTTTTTTGCAACAGCAGTCCCTAGCAAATATTCTAATGGATAGTCTCTATCCTTTTGTGACACATCTACATTTTTAGCATACTGGCTAGTAAAAATTACTCTTATAAAATTCATTAACTCGTCATCATAAGTATCGTCGGCTTCCGTTTCTGAACGATTTTGCAGTGTCCTATATTGCCAAAAAAGATCTGCCCATTTATTATCAATATTAAATGAAAAATATTCTTTTAAGGAAACCTCTTTTTCTACTTCCTTCCCATTTTCTTTGATTAATAGTTTAAACTGTCTATCGGTTTTTACATTTTCAAGACTTTGTTCAAATTTCGCTTTAAAGTTTTCAAAAGGGGTAAGTGGTTTCCCTCGAGAATTCATCTTAATATACAAGTCATCAGTAAGCTTAAAATCCCTTAGATTTAAAAATAAAAATGTAATTGTAGGTTTATCTACATTTAACAGTCCCTCAAAGAAGGATTTTTTAGCATTAAATTTTTCATGAATTGCATCAAGCATATTAAGCATAGACTGAATGGTTGGATCATTCTGCCATGAGAGATAAAACCAAGCAGAATTTTTTATTGTCTTTGATAAACTATCATCTTTATCTGGTTCTAAAAGATTTGTAAAATCTATATCCGTACTCATTAATGCATCGCAAAACTCAGACGAACTACTCCGAGTTTCATAAGTAAACATTGATTTATCATCTTTTAGCAGGTTGCTTTTAAACTCTTTCTTTAGAATATCATTATCTGAAATTTGATATAAATACCAGTGCAAAAGAAATAAGGTGGTAAGTCTCTGTTGTCCATCAAGTGGAATAAAGTCAGTTTTTCCATTTATTTTTCTTAGACTACCATAAACAAAATCCAAATCTCTGTTTGGCTTATCTTCGTCTAAATACCCATATAACGCATTCAAGAAATTATCCCTAACTTCTTTAGATGTTTTTCTCCCTTGAGCATAATCACGCTGAATAATAGGTATTACAATTCTATATTCCTTCTGACTAAAGAGTTTGAAAAAGGATAGTCTTTCACCTGATTGAGTATTAATAATATCACTACTCATTTAGTTGCCCTCCTACAGTTAAATAGTCTTTCAAAGTTATCTTTATTGCATCTAGGTAGTCTTTCGCATCATCATTATTCCAATACATCACATCACCAAGTTTTTTAGAATAATACTTAAGGAAAAGATTCTTTGTGGCAATTGGAACAAATATACCTTTGCTGTCATTTTCAATAATTCTTTTCCGCTTAATTGGGAAAAAAGAATTACCATAACTACGATTAGTTGTTGAGTCTAATAAAGCCAAATTAGATATGTCGTTTTTGTCCTCTGTTTGATTGTCTTCTTTGAAGTATTTTTGAACTTGCTGAAATATGTCATCAAAATCACGTTCTTCAATTTTTTCAGCATTTTTACAAGTAATTAGTAAACTGAGGATATTTTTTAATTCCACATTATCATCTTGTAAATTACACTTAAATTCTTCTGCTTTTTGAATATCATCTGAACCGGTAAAATACTCTAAAATGTCATTTGTCCATTCAACTCTTTTATTGGAGGTAATTGTTTTATCTGCCTGTGAACGAATATGTTCAATGTCCCAATCCTCAGACTTATACTTATGGAAAGGAAATCGCATATCCGATTTCTGTGTCTCCAACACAGTAAGTATGTTAAAAAGTAGAAGAATTTTTTTTATTTTTTTATCTGGGTATTCGATTTCATCAATATTGCAATTTACTTGCTTTTGAATCCCTTTTTTCAGATAGTTGTTCTTGAAATCATCTTTTGCCCTACCGGATGATTCATCTTTTATTGTCTTTATTGAAATTCCAGAATCAATCAGGAACCCCACATAATGAAATAATTCATAATCTTTGTACCATTCATCAAAAGTCAGAAAATACTTCTTAATTTCTAGCCAAATATTATCGATATCTGGAGGGCTACCTTTTTTGTTGACTGTAAAATCTTTATTGAATTCGTTAAAAGTATGATAGTATTCAGAATCTTTTGTTCGTCCTTTCATTAAATCAAAAATATATTCGATTCGATTGTCATACTTTATTGGATTATCTGGATTATAAATAAAAAACCAAAAGGCATCATCTTGTAATGTCTTTTCTATTATATCCCATTCAGTTGCAATCTGAAGCTGTTTGATAGTTGCTTGTGCATCTAAAAAATTTGATTTCTGCAACAATAATGCTTTGATTAGCTCGGAGTTAGTTAATGGAATCTTACCAATATTCAGTCTTGTAAAAATATCAATTGAATCACTGCTCTCTGCTACATTGACCTCGTACCATATAACTCTAACATTATTAGCGACATCAGTTGTTTCTCCATTTTGTTCTTCATTCTGAACTTTTAGAAGTGTATTTACAAAATCTATAGGGTTTATGTTGTTTTCTTCGTTTTCAAACCAACATTTTATTGTTCCATAAGCTTTCCAAATGTGATAGAAATCAATATTTTGATGTGCATCTGTTTCCGTTTTTTGTTTTATTGTTTCTAAAAAAACCCTACTGTCAGTTCTTGTTTCATATGTTGGAGGTGTAAAATGAAGGTTATGGAAGGCAATTCTAGTAAGATCCTCTAAATATTTAATTATTAAATAAATAGTTGTCAGTCGCTGTTGACCGTCTATGACTTCATATTTATCTTCCAGATGTCTTACAACTATGGGTTGCAAGCAATAAAACTCACCTTTGGTCTTATCATCTCTTTTTGAAAAATGCCAAATATCATTCAAAAGTTGTTCTACCTGTAGTTTGGTCCATCTGTATCCTCGTTGATAAGAAGGAATATAAAATTTATATTTAAAAAGTTGGTAAATTGACTTTAAAACTAATTTATCTGTTGTGTGACCTTCCATAAATATTATTTATACTATAATGATTATTCTATATCTTATTAATCCAGCTACGAGGGTTGAAAAACAGTTTGAGACATTACTTCTTTTCCACATTCGGTTTCCACAAATTTAATTAAAAAAGCTTGAACAATGTACTTTGTCAACTTTTTGTTGGGAAGGATCTGCTCACTGCATTCGCATATCCCTATCCACTCGCCGTGGGAAACTAAGCCATTAATAGCATCTTTTAGACATTATCCATGTGCTAGTTTACAAGTGCTTATTAACTGGAAGTTTTTAACTAAATGTGCAAAGCAAATGGAATACTCAATAATTCATCGTTGATAATGTATTAAAGAGAACAAATGAACTCAACCAAATTGCGCAAGAGCTTCTTGCACTAATTCAAAACACAGAACCAAACTCCCTCTCTCCGGGATTTGCGCGAAGCGCACATCCCTCCCCGCCTGCGGCGGGGCGATGCAAAGCAAGAAAAAAACTGGCGCGTGGAGGGATTTGGTCGCTGCGCTCCCACATCCCTATCCA
>JAAYBG010000120.1 GCA_012718985.1 Acholeplasmataceae bacterium | reverse complement strand
TTGATCGGATAAACAAAATGTATAGGCACGTTTTGCTACCCTCAGAATTTTTGCTATGTAAAGACTATCACTTTAAAGTTATGTCTTGCTTTGAATTTTTGCTACCCTCAGAATTTTTGCTATGTAAAGACCGGAAGAACAGAAAGCCGAACCGAAAGCCGGTTTTGCTACCCTCAGAATTTTTGCTATGTAAAGACGTTAATTCATTCATATTGTTTCTCCTTTTTTTAACGTTTTTCTTCACCATTTCCTTGACATTATTTTCTTAATAACATATACTACTTATGTCAAAGCAAGATGTTAACATGCAGTAGCGTTAAACTAATTAGCTTAGCGCTGTCCCTGTATTTTTTAAAATACAGAGGACTTCTTCTTTTTATACGCTTAAATTCTTCTTTTACCATCAAATCATTAAGTGTTTTGTTATGTAGAAAAATAAAAATAAAGTTTGTTTATTGGTGTCTTTATCAGTGATGATAAAGATATTTTTTATAATAACGTAATAACCATTGATTTAATTGTAAAAAAGGTGATTACTCGAATTTCGTTCTTATTTTCCGTGATTTGCTGTAAAAGAAGAAGTTAAATGACGATAATATGGTGACTTTGTCACAAAAAATAATATTTTTTAAAGAAATTAGCACTAAACACTTGACAGTGCTAAAATTTGTGTTATAATATAGTTAGCACTTGAAGTGTTAGAGTGCTAGAAAGATAAAGAGGTGGATACGATGAGTTATTTATTAAGAAAGAGAAACAATTTAGGATTTTTAGGTGACGGTTTTCTACGTGATTTCTTTGACTATTCTCCATTTAATAGAGGATATGAAGATTTAATGAAGACTGATTTGATTGAAAAGGAGAATGGCTATGAGATTAAAGTTAATATGCCTGGTTACACAAAAGATAACATCAAGATTAGTTTTGAAAAGGGCTACTTAACAATTGAAGGCCATGTTGAAAAAGTAGATGAAGGTTCTGAAGATGAAGAAAAACAAGAAAAGTATCTTCGTCGTGAACGATACTATGGTTCTATTACTCGTAGTTACTACTTAGGAGATGATATTGCTTCTGAAGATATCAAGGCTAACTTTGTAGATGGTGTTTTATCTGTTGATGTAAAAAAGCTTGACCCAGAGAAAGTAGAAACTAAGAAATACATTTCTATTGGATAAAAGATTTTATTTACATTAGAAAGGTGTAAACAAAAAAAAGACCTCACAATTCTCGAAAAAGAGAAAGGGGTCTTTTTTATTACTTTTGATTGACTAATTCCGCAAACTTATCGAAAATGACTTCGCTTGGAGTAGTTCCTTGTAAATGCTCGGGATGCCATTGAATTCCTATGATTGGTAAATAGTCATGGATGAAAGCTTCAATGGTGCCATCCTTATGCCAAGCGATCGCTGTGGTATGAGGAGCTAATTTTTTAATTGCTTGATGATGATAACTATTGGTAATGATATTTGGTGAAAAATGAAGCAATCTATTTTCAATCGTATGAACTTCATGACTATTCGCAATATTGCGATGGGTATCTCCAATATCTTGAAACAAAGAACCACCTAAGAACACATTGATTGTTTGATGACCGCGACAGATACCTAACATTGGCAATTTATTCTTCTCGGCGTAAAGAACTACTTGTTGATCAATCTTATCGAGTTGAGGTTTTACACCTTTTGATAAACCTTCATTGACTTCATGGAAGTAAGTAGGATCAACATCACTACCACCAGTGATTAGGAAACCATCGCATAATGCCAATACATCATCTAATTGAGGATTATCTAATGTTAACATAATAACATTAAAATCTCTTTTAATTAGCGCTGATAAATAAACTTCATTTACAAACTGTTTTACTGTATCTCCTTCAGTTAGTAATCGAGGAGTTACACCGATTAATTTTTTCTTCATATTTTTCTTCCTTTTTGCCCTTTATATTCTACAATATTTATTATATTAAAGCAATAAAATTGATTTTTTTCAAACAATAACATATAATTGTCGTGAGGTGATTGTGGTGGACATTAGAAAACCTAATTGGAATGATTCATTAATCAATGTCATTTCTTCAATAGCAAAAGCATTTGGTACTAAGAGCAACTATCAAACGAATGCTTTGGTAGACCAAGTCCTGGCAAAGGATTATAAAAATATTGTCTTATTATTACTTGATGGCTTAGGCGATGAAAACCTACAAGAATTAAGTCCTCATGGTATTCTAATAAATCACAAGAAAGCGGTGATTTCTTCAACATTTCCTTCTACCACTGTTGCTGCTACGACAACGATTGAATCAGGAGTATCACCTTTAGAGCATGGTTGGTTAGGTTGGAGTCTATATTTTAAAGAAATTGACCGAAACATTGATATCTTTCCCTATCGGGATAGTATCACAAAAGAATTGATTCCTTTAACTGATTTTGATGCAAAAGATGTTTTGAAATATGAAACCATTTATCAAAAAATGAGTCGAACGACAAAAGACGAGGCTATGTTTTATGCTTTCCATCCAGATAAAATTTCTCATCAAGCAGAGGGTTGTACAAATATAGAATATAGCGATATTCAAAATATGTTTGATAAAATGAAAGAAGTTTGTGCCCAAGAAGGAAAGAAGTATATTTATGCATATAGTGCAAATCCTGATTATGATATGCATGAGTTTGGTTCAAGGGCTGATGAGGTACAAAAAGATGTACTGGATATTGAAACCAAATTGGAAGCATTTGTTGAAGAGGTCAAGGATACTGTTATTATTGCTATCGCTGATCATGGACATATTGATATTGACTGGATTTATTTAGCTGAAATTCCTGGAATGAAGGAATGCTTGGCGAAGTTTCCTACAGTTGAAAGTAGAGCGAAAAATATTGCTTTGGTAAAAGGAAAAGAAGAACAATTCCGTCAACTATATCATCAATATCTTGCTCAAGATTTTTTATTGCTTAGTAAGGAAACAATACTAAAAGAACATTATTTTGGTTATGGAACAAAACATGATAAATTCGATGATTTCATTGATGATTATATGCTGGTGGCTATAGGAAATAAAGCTTTAGGTTTTGAAAGTCCTAAAGAAGGCGAGTTTAATATGAAGTCAACACATGCCGGTTTGACTGCTAGAGAAATGCTAGTCCCTTTAATTATTATTGAAAAAAAAGGAGAAAGAAAATGAAAAGACATATTAAGAACAATGTTTATTGGGTAGGTAAGATTGATTGGGAATTAAGAAAATTTCATGGAGATGAATTATCTACACAAAGAGGGTCAACATACAATTCTTATTTGATTGAAGAAGAAAAAACAGTACTTATCGATACGGTATGGAGCCCTTTCGCAAAAGAGTTTGTTGAAAACTTAAAAACAGAAATCGACCTAAACAAGATTGATTATATTGTTGTAAACCATGGAGAAGTTGACCATAGTGGAGCATTGGTAGAATTGATGAAATATATTCCCAATACACCGATTTATTGTACTGCAAACGCAGTAAAATCACTAAAAGGTCAATATCATCATGATTGGAATTTCCATGTTGTTAAGACAGGAGATAAGTTACCGATTGGAAATGGTAAAGATTTAATATTTATTGAAATGGCGATGATACATTGGCCTGATAGCATGGCAACCTATTTGACTGAAGATAATATTTTATTTAGCAACGATGCTTTTGGTCAGCATTTTGCAAGTGAACGTTTGTTTGCTGACTTAACGGATCAATGTGCATTACAGTATGAAGCATTGAAATATTACGCGAATATCATCGTACCATTTAACCCTATTGTTAAGAGAAAGCTTCAAGAGATTGAAAAATTAAATCTGCCGATGGACATCATTGCTCCAAGTCACGGTGTTATTTGGCGTAAGGATATTAATACTATTTTAGAAAATTATACAAAATGGTGTGATGATTACCAAGAACACCAGGTAACTATTATTTATGATACTATGTGGAATGGAACAAAATTATTAGCGGAAAAAATTGCGGAGGGATTAAGTAAAGCGGATCCAACACTTGAAGTGAAAATCTTTAATCGAGCTCGTTCTGATGAAAATGATTTGATTGTTGAGGTATTCAAATCAAAAATGGTGATTATTGGTTCACCAACTGTTGGAAATAACATGATTCATGGTATGTCTGGATTCATCGACTTGATGAGAAGTTTGAAATTCAAACGAAAAATTGCTGCCTCTTTTGGTTGTTATGGCTGGAGTGGAGAAGCAGTAAAAATAATGAATGAATCACTAGCCGCAGCTGGATTTACTGTTGTAAATGAAGGATTGAGAAATTTGTGGAATCCAACAGTTGAGGTTGAAGAAAAAGCAATTGAATTCGGTAAAGAGTTAGCTACAATGATAAAATAAAAAGGACCATTGGTCCTTTTTTTTGCTTAATCAAAAATTGATTAGGTGTTTTCTTAAAATGTTGTGATTTCATCTACTGTTTTTTGTTCTAAACCTCGTAGATAAAAATAGTAATTAGCGCTAGAAGCTTGGTAGTATGGAACGAAATAGAATGTCCATAAACCTAAAGTAATTGGTATAAGAAGTATGTGGCCAATGAAACTTAGTCCGAAAATGAACAATTCCATTTTGTGACCATCCATTAATGCCTTACTTTTTGACATAGCATCAGAGATACTAATATTTTTATCATCAGCAATGATTCTAATTGTTTGCGAATACATTAAACCAATAATAATACCAGGAACAATCAATAAAATAGTTCCTAAAAGAACAAGTAGACCTACTAATAGTGAAGCACCGATGATTCTCAAGGCATAATCAAAATCATCAATAGGTTTGTAAAGAAGTTCGAATTCAACTTTTTCACTAATTAATAGATTCTTGTTAACCCAAAATATAGAAGCATATAATAATAAAGCTACGATACTGCCGACAATGGTTAATGAAAGAAGTCCACTAATAAAACTAACAAGAAGAAATACGGCAATCATCTTAAAAAAGTTGTTGTTTTTCTTTAATACATTCTTTGCTTCTTGCTTTAAAGCAGCACGATTGTACTCTCTTTTTTCATAATGAAAACTTCGCAATTGATCAGCTTTAGTGTTTTCATTTTCTGCTACTTGTTCCCCACAAAATTGACAAAATTTAGATTTGTCATTAATTTCTTTCCCACAATTCTTACAAAACATTTTACAATCTCCTTTTAATAATGTTGGTGATATATTCAACTAAATCATGAGGGACATAGTTACTTATGTCACCTCCAAATAAAACGAGTTCTTTGATGGCTGACGAAGACAAGAACAAGTTATCAGCAGAGGGGAAAAGAATAAAGGTATCAATTTTATTATCGATAGAACGATTAAATTGAAACAGGGTAATTTCATTTTGATAATCAATAAAATTACGTAAACCTCTGATAATAACTGATGCTTTTTTACTACGTGCATAGTCTAACACTAAAGAAGAACTTCCCTCAACAATGACATTGGGAATTTCTTTAGTAGCTATTTTCATCATTTCGACTCTTTCCTCATCTGTAAAACAATATTTTTTATTTGGATTGAAAGAGACCAAGATGTAAACAGTATCAAAAATACTGCTAACTCGTTTTATTATGTCTAAATGTCCATTGGAAACTGGATCAAAAGAACCAGGATAGACCGCGATTTTCATTGTATATCACCCCATAAGTATTATATACTAATTTTTCAAAAAATACAATTGATTGTAGAAAAATATAAAAAACTTTACTTTTATTCATCTTTATTGTATGATAAGCATATAATCTTAATTTAAAAGGAGGTTGATTATGGATACTAAAAGTTTAATTTTACAAGTGCTTTCCAATAAAACTAAAATTGTGATCAGCCTCATTTTTTCAGCGGTTTTCCTTGTCAGTTGTGAGATATTTGCCGCTGTTCTATTGAAACAGATTATTGAAATAGTCATCATTGACGGAGATCAAAGCCAATTACCAGTTCGTATGACATTATTTGTCATTGCATTAATTACAGCATTTATATTTAGTGTGATAAAGAAACACCAGGTTTCCAAGTTAAATAGTTTTATTTTCGGTAAATTGGCAAATGAAGCTTATACATCGATTTTAGAAGCAGAAATGGCAGAGCTATCGAAAAACAATGTTAAAAGGGCAATGTCCCATGTCATTGAGAATTGTCAAGCTGTCAGTGATAAATTTTTTAAAAACAATTTAGTGAAATTTTTTGAACGTGTTTTACATTTAACTGCTATTTTTATTGCGATGATGGCAATTAAACCTGTTTTGGGATTAATCGTATATGCTTCATTGGTGTTTTTCTATATTTCAGTCAAGTCTATTGAAAAACACGTTATAAAAATAGAGACGGCAGAAGAAAAGAAAATTGATGATGCCAATGACATTATTTATGAATCATTAGATAATATTAAAGATATTAAGCTATTAAATGGAATCAACTATGAAAAAGAGAAGTTTGGTGAATGGACAAACCAATATGCTAAGAATAAATTAAACTCTGATTTAATTGACGAAGATTCGCGAATGAATTTGCAAAACTTCTTTGTTGGAATTATCTTTTCAATAGTGTTGGGTTTAGCTAGTTGGTTATCCAGTGATGCGAGTTTTGGGATTACAGCAGGAACTATTACTGTTTATGTTATTTTTGTTCCTATCGTATTTGTTACTTTCAAATCGTTAATGAATAACCACATTTCGCTAAATTTTGTTGAGGAAGCTCGTCAAGAACTCGATTTACTATATAGTTTAAAGAGTGAAATTAAATCAGAACCGGTTAATAGTTTAGAAGATGTACATAGCTTAAAGTTCATTGATGTTGATTATGCGTTGGATAAAAAGAATATTCTCATTGATAAGGTTAGTTTTGAACTTAAAAGGGGCGAAAGATTAGGGATTCTATCAGAAGACATCCATTCTAAGCGACTTATCTTTGAAATGTTAACAAAACTAACTAAAGCAACTCGGGGATCTATTTCGATTAACAATTGTGATATTCTCAAATTGAACACCCGTTATCTTCGAGATTTAATTACTTCTATTTATGCTGAATCAACTATCTTCCGTGGTTCGATTTTAGAAAATATTATTTATCCTGAAAAGTTTGATGAATACAAATACAATGATGCTTTAAATCGTAGTGGTTTAAAAGAGATTATCAATGAATTGCCTAATCGTGAACGTACAATCATCGATGAAAGAACTACTGTCATCAGTAAAGACGCCATGCAAAGAATTATCTTCGCAAATGCCTTTTATAAAGATTCAAAAATATATTTACTAGATGATGCGACAAAATTCCTTGATATCAATACTGAAAATGAATTGCTTAATGAAGTGTTCAAACTGAAGAACAAAATCATTATTATGATGACTGACAAGGTGTATAATTTAAATCTATGTGATAAAATTTTAATTCTTGAAAATGGTAAGGTTACTGAATATGGAAAATATACGGAATTATTACTAAATAAAGAATCAAAAACTTATAAGATTATTAAGAAAGCAAGTCTGTCTAAGAAAGAAAAAGTATCATAATCATGAATATCCTTGAAACAATTTAAAAAATAGGGTATAATCCAAATGTCCTTTCTATGTGTAATCTGGCGATATATTAATAGTAAAGGACATTTTCATTTCCAAATTAAAAAGATGGCTGTAAAGAATGCTAATGATTGTCATTAGAATTTTTGACAGCCTATTTTTTCATTAAAATTTTTTACATACCTCTTATAAAAACACTAACAAAATTGCTAGTGTTTTTTTATTGGATTTGAATTTTAATCCATTTTAAATTGACAAATCTAATATTATTTAAAAGAAAACGAATAATTTGGTCAATGAACATTCCTATCCATGAACCAATCAGACCAAAGCCTAGTAGATAACAAATGGTATAGGAAAGTGCTGGTCTGATGATCATAACGCTGATTAAGGAACTACGAGCGGTATATTTTGTATCACCAGCACCGCGAAGAATTCCTGTTGTTACCCATTGGAGACTTTGAGGGAAAATGACGAAAGCGGCAAACAACATCATTTCACTGGCTGCTTGAATCGTGGTGTATTCCTTAGAAAATAGCGATACTAGCCAGGTTCTAGCGGTAATGACGAGGATAAACATAATTGATCCAAGGAAAAAACTTAGAATTTGTGACATTCTTCCATAAGCAAAGGCGAGTTCTTCCCGTTTCTCTCCCAAACTTTTTCCGACGAGACTAGAAGCACCAATGGCAAAGCCATCGGTAATATTGAAACTAAGGCTAATGATACTTTGAATAATGGCATTAATTGCTACCGCTTCTGTACCCAAACTATTGACAATTTTAGCACTGATGAAGAAGCCAACTCTCATTCCCAATTGCTCTACAAAAGCATTGGAACTGATTCGAAAAATTTGTCCACAACTTTCTTTATCTAAACGCCAGTTATCGGATAGTTTTATCGATAAAAATTGATTTTTACGATTATAGATGGCAAAGATGGAAATGATGAAAGCGACGGCGTTACCAACAATAGTGGCGATTGCTGCTCCTTTAATTCCCAAAGCAGGAAATCCAAGATTACCGCCAATCAAACAGTAATTCAGGAAGACGTTGACGATATTGGCAGTCAAATTAGTAACTAATGTAGTTTTTGTGTTCCCGCATGCCCGTAAAGCAGAAGTAATGACTAAACGAATATAATTAAGAACAAGGATAGAAGAAACAATTCGAAAATATAAAACACTGTTATCGATGGTGTCTTCTTTTGCCCCCGCCAATAGTAGAAAAGGTCTTGCCAGAAAAATTGCTAGAACGGACATCACTACACCAATCATAAAACCGATGACTAACGATTGTCTTAAATAATTATTAGCTCCTTCTTGGTCTTTTTGCCCTCTTTTACGAGCAATAATCGCAATGACGCCCGCATTTAGCCCAATACTAGCAGAAAGAGTGATAAAGACAGGTTGCTGTGTTAAGGCAACAGCAGCAATAGCAGCATCTCCCAATCCACCAACCATCATCGTATCAAACATACCAATTAAGCCGATTAGAAATATTTCTAATGCTGCAGGAATTGATATTTTTAAAATGTTATTCAAGATGGATGTTGTTTTTGGTAGTTGCCCATCAGGCTTTAGATTTCTTATTTTTTTTGATAGCAATATGTTCATAACAACCTCAAATACATAGAATACATTATACACTATATTTTTAAAAAATGACAAGAAAAACATTTTTGTTAACAAGTTGATTTATTTATGGTATAATAATTAAGGAAAAAATAATTGACCAATGAGGGAAAAATATGAATAAAGTAAGAACAAGATTTGCTCCAAGTCCAACAGGATTCATGCATGTTGGTAATCTTCGCTCAGCATTATATGGCTTTTTATTTGCTCGTCAAAATAACGGCTCGTTTATTTTGCGAATTGAAGATACAGATTTAGAACGATATGTTGAGGGTGCTGTCGATGTTATTTACAGTACGTTGAAGCAATCGGGAATCACCTTTGATGAAGGTCCTAATGAGGGTGGTGCTTATGGACCTTATGTTCAAAGTGAACGTCGTGACATTTATTTACAATACGCATTAGAATTAGTTGAGAAAAAAGCAGCCTATTATTGTTTCTGCGATAAAGAACGCTTAGATGGTTTAGCTGATGCAACAGGGATTAAACGCTATGACAAACATTGCTTATCCTTATCAGAAGCAGAAATTGCTGAACGTTTAGCTCGTGGTGATAAGTATGTCATCAGACAAAATATGCCAACAACTGGTTTTAGTGAATATGATGATATGGTTTTTGGTCATATTAGTGTTCCAAATGAAGAATTAGAGGACCAAGTTTTAATTAAATCGGATGGAATGCCAACTTATAATTTCGCAAATGTGATTGATGATCATTTAATGGCAATCACTCATGTTATTCGCGGAAATGAGTATTTAAGCAGCACTCCAAAATATAATTTATTATATCAGTCTTTCGGTTGGGAAATTCCAAAGTATATGCACTTAACCCCTATTATGAAAGATGAAACAAGAAAACTATCAAAACGACATGGAGATGCAAACTTTGATGATTTTATTCGCAAGGGTTATCTCCCAGAAGCCATTGTGAATTACATTGCTTTGTTAGGATGGAGTCCTAAGGGAACCCAAGAAAAGTTCACCATGGCGGAGTTAATTGAGCACTTTGATGTGAAGGGGCTATCAAAATCATCGAGTATTTTCGATGAAGCAAAAATGAAATGGTTAAATGGGGAATACATTAAAGAACTACCATTTGCTAAATTCATGGAGTTAGCTACACCGTTCTTTGAACAATCAGCGATCAAAGGAATTTATGATTACCAGAAATTTGGTAAATTATTACAGTCGCGAATCGAAATTTTCAATGAAATACCAGAAAAAGTAGAATTTATTGTCAATTTCCAAAAATTTGATTCAGAGCTTTACCAAAACAAGAAATTAAAAATAGATAGTGAAGTCGCAAAAGTTGTTCTTGAGACAATCAATCCTTTAATGGAGAAAATGGATGTATGGAATGAAGAAAGCCTACACCAAGTGATTATTCAAACAGCAGAAGAATTAGCGCTGAAATCAGGAGTTGTTTATACTGTTTTACGCGTTGCTTTAACGGCTACCAATATTACCCCAGGTGGTTCAGTGGAGATGGCAGATATTCTTGGTAAAGCAGAATCTATCAGGCGATTACGATTAAGTTTGAAATGGTTACGAGAATAAAAAAAACTAATGCGCAGTGCGAATAAACTCTTAGAGAGAATATTCGAAAAAATTAATAAAAAAGATGAAAAAAGGATGTGAATTTATGATATCAAAAGAAACATGCCAAAAAATATTGGAATTATGTCTGGCAACTGGTGGAGATTTTGCTGAAATGTTTATTGAAGATACAGTAACGAATACCCTTGAATTGACCATGGGGAAAATAACTAAAGCGAATACCCATCATCTTCATGGAGTTGCGATAAGAATTTTAAAAGGATTTCAGGAAGTAAATGGATACACCAATGACTTTTCTTATCAGAGTTTGGAAAAATTAGCGCTTAAATTAAGAAGTAGTATTGAAGGAGAAAAACTGAATATTCGATTTACTTTGCAAGAAGAAAAAGCTCCTGCCATTACTAAACCGCATCGTTTACCTTCTTCGCTAACTAATAAAGATAAAATTGATTATATGTCACAAGTATATGAAGCGGCAAAAGCTAAATCAAACGAAGTTAGCCAAATTATCTGTAATTTAACGGATGAAGAACAAAGGATTCAAGTAGCGAATACCTTAGGAAAAATGACGAAAGATTTCCGTACTCATATTCGTTTAGGTGCGACGGTTGTTGCTGGTAGTGGTACGAATATGCAAAATTCTTTTAATACAGTGGGAGGAAATCAAGGCTACGAAGTATTAGATAAAGCGAATTTAAAAGAATTTGGTGAGGAACTTACCGATGCTGCAGTTAGAATGGTTCATGCTGACGAAATGGTTGGCGGGAAGATGACCGTCGTAGTTCACAATGCTTTTGGCGGTGTGTTATTGCACGAAGCTTGTGTCCATGCTTTAGAAGCGACGACAGTAGCGAAAGGTTCATCTGTATTTTGTGGTAAATTGGGCCAAAAAATTGCCAGTGATATCGTAACGGCTATTGATGATGGAACGAGGGAGAATCAATGGGGTTCTTTAAATGTCGATGATGAGGGTAATCCAACTCAAAAGAACATTTTAATCGAAAACGGTATTTTAAAAAGTTATTTAGTCGACTATCGTAACTCCCGAGTGATGAATCATCCAGTAACGGGAAGTGCTCGTCGCCAATCCTATAAACATTCTCCAACTTCAAGAATGACAAACACTTTCTTTGCTCCCGGTAAAGATAGTTTTGAAGACATTATTGCCAAGACTGAGTATGGTTTGTTTGCGAAAAAAATGGGCGGAGGAAGCGTTAATCCATCAACAGGAGAATTTAATTTCGCGGTAAATGAAGGTTACTTAATCGAAAATGGTAAAATAACAAAGCCAGTTCGAGGAGCTACCTTAGTAGGTAGTGGCGCTGAAGTATTAATGAATATAGACATGATTGCGGATAATTTAGCCTTTGGTCATGGATTATGTGGTTCATTAAGTGGTGTAATTCCAACAGATGTTGGTCAACCAACAATCAGAGTACAAAATGTAACCGTCGGTGGAAGGGGGTCTAAATAATGAACTTCGAAGTATTTATTCAAAAAGCAATGACCAAAGGTCTAAGCGCAGTTGAAATATATCATACAGCTAGTGAAGAAACGATGATTTCTTTATTTAATGGAGCAGTAGATAAAGCAGAAATTAAAAATAGTAATGTTTATAGTGTTAGAGGAATATATAAGGGTAAAATGGCTTACGTTACCTTTGAAAACGAAGCAGAAGATAGCGATAATCTTATTGCAAAATTAATTGAAAATGCAGAATCATTGACTACGGATGAGGAATTTGAAATCTTTGCTGGTAGTAAAGAATACCCTAAATGGGAAACAGTTGATGGTGGTTTTTCTCAAGCAACTATGGCTGACAAAATTAAGTTGATTAAAGATGTTGAACATATAGCAAGTAATATGGATAAGAGAGTTACTTTTTTACCATATTGTGGTTACAGTGAAGAAAAAGTTAGTACCAGAATTGTCAATTCTTATGGACTGGATATTGCTAAAAACTATCAATACGGTGTATTAGTATTACAGGTAATTGCCAAAGAAGAAAAAGATACTCAATCTGGCTTTGAAATTGTTGTTACTCTAAATTATGCTGATTTGGATCCACAAAAAGTTGCTAAAAAAGCAGTTGAAAAAGCACTTTCTAAGTTGAATGCTTCTCCAGTGGAGTCTAAGACTTATCCGATTATTATCGAAAACGAAACAATGTGTGATTTATTACAAGGATTTTCTTCTATGTTTTCAGGGGAAGCAGCAATTAAAAAGTTAACTCCTTTAATCGGCAAAGAAGGGGAAAAAATAATGGGTGAATGCGTTTCAATTGTTGATGACCCATTCTTAAAAGATGCGATTAACAGGCAACCTTTTGATGATGAAGGTGTAGTTTGTTATAAGAAAATGGTTGTTGAAAAAGGTGTTTTTAAAACAATGTTACATAATTTAAAAACAGCAAAATATTTTAAAACAACATCAACAGGAAATGGCTTTAAAGCCGGAACTGCTGGGGCTATTTCAGTTGCCGGTGTCAATTTGTATGTTGTTCCAGGAAATATGAGCAAGGATGAGATGATTGCTAACACAGAAGAGGGATTATTGATTACCGATATGACGGGATTGAATGCTGGATTAAATCCAATCAGTGGGGATTTTAGTCTGCAGTCATCGGGGTATTTAATTAAAGATGGAAAAATTGTACGACCAATCAATTTGGTAGTTGTATCGGGTAATTTCCTTAAAATGATGAATCAAATAGAAACATTAGGTAGTGATTTATATGTATCATATAAAGGCGTTGGTGCTCCTTCAATTAAATTTAAAGGTCTACCGGTTTCTGGTAAATAATAAGTGGTAAAGAAAAGTATCTCTTATGTCAGAAGAGATATTTTTTACGAAAGGAAATATGAAGAAATTTGAAGAATTGAAAATTAATCCCTTACTGATTAAGGGAATAGAAAAAATGAAGTTTGAAGTGATGACGGAGATTCAAGAGAAAGTGATTCCGATAGCTCTAAAAATGGTCGATATTATCGCACAAGCTCCTACAGGAACGGGGAAAACGATAGCCTATGCACTTCCTATTTTAAATAAAATTGATGTGTCTATTGAAGCAATTCAAACGATTGTTATTGCTCCAACAAGAGAACTTGCTGTCCAAATAACAAAAGAAATCAACACCGTTGCTTTCTATTTGAAAGATGTGAAAGCAGTTGCCATTTATGGTGGTGAATCAATAGACCGACAAATATTAGCATTGAAAAAACGCCCTCAAATCATTGTTGCGACACCTGGAAGATTAATGGACCATATGGAACGAAGAACAGTTCGATTAGATAATGTTACCACTGTTGTTCTTGATGAAGCGGATGAAATGTTGAATATGGGTTTCAAGGAAGATATTGATTTTATTCTGACAAATGTCAAATTAAAACATCAAACCATGATGTTTTCAGCGACGATTTCAAAGGAAATTGAACGAATCGCTAACCAGTTTTTAGATAAACCAGTATCAATTAGAATTGCAGCTAGTCAATTGACAGTCTCAACCATCAGTCAAAAAATGATCGAAGTAAAAGAAAAAGATAAAATTGAAATTATCGCTCGTTTAATCGACATTAATGATTATAAATTAGTCATGATTTTTTGTAATACGAAAAAAACAGTGGACGAAGTTACTAGTCAATTATTAATTCGTGGCTTTATGACAGAAGCCCTACATGGTGATATGAAACAAATGCAACGCGATCGGGTTATGAATCGCTTTCGTAGCGGTTTAATCAATATTCTTGTTGCTTCTGATGTAGCTGCTCGTGGTTTGGATATTGATGATGTTGATGTAGTCATCAACTATGATGTTCCAACTGATGAAGAATACTATGTTCATCGTATTGGTAGAACAGGGCGAGCTCAAAAATCAGGATTATCAATTACTTTAGTAACGAGAATGGAAAAGAATCGATTGAAAGCTATTGCTAATTATAGCAAAGCGGTTATAACGCCAATGAATATTCCTTCTCTAGAAAAAGTAATTGATGTAAGAATGAAACGCATTTTGAATAAAGCGTTAGAAGTAGCAAAAGAGCCTAATGAATACCAAAAAATACTAACTAAGAATTTAAACGATTTAGAAGTTGCTGGTGTGTTTAAGGATGATTTATTACGTGGCTTGATTTTCTTACACATGAAGACAAATGAAAGTAATGTAGAAATAGAAGAAATCAAAGAGGAAATTTCTACACGTCAAAAGCAAAGAGACCAAAAAGTTTCCCGTATTTTTATTAGTATAGGTCGTCGCGATAAAATCAAAGTTTATGATTTAACCGATTGGCTTGTGAAACATACAAATATGACAAATGCTGATATCAATGCTATTGAGATTCACGATAACTTTTCTTTCTTTGAAGTGCCTACTGAACATGTTGATGAATTATTAACAACAGTGAATGGTTCAATCTTTAAAGGTAGACATGTAATTTTAGAGGTGGCAAAAGAGAAACGCCAATCTTCATCCATAGGGAAAACAATAAAAAAGACAAATGTTGGTGAAAAAAAATCTTATCATCATGAAATTCAAAAACGTAAAACCCGCAAGCCATTTGAATATAATAAAAAAGTTGAAAATAAGAAAAAAAAGTACTAGAATATATTGGAGGTGGTTAATATGAGGAAATATTTTACATCTGAATCGGTGACTGAAGGTCATCCTGATAAGGTTTGTGACCAAATATCAGATGCCGTTTTGGACGCAATATTAGAAAAAGATCCTCGTGCTCGAGTTGCTTGTGAAGTAGCTGCAACAACAGGATTAGTGTTAGTAATGGGAGAAATAACAACAAGCACTTATGTTGACATCCAAAAAATTGTCCGTGACACGGTAAAAGAAATTGGTTATGACCGAGGAAAATATGGTTTTGATGCGGATAATTTAGCGGTATTAGTTTCACTGGACGAGCAGTCAGCTGACATCGCTATGGGTGTTGGAGAGGGTGAAGGTGCTGGCGATCAGGGATTAATGTTTGGCTTTGCTTGTAATGAAACAGCAGAAATGATGCCTTTATCGATAGTTTTATCTCACCGACTAACAAAAAGATTAGCAGAAGTTAGAAAACAAGGGCTAGTAGATTACCTTCGACCAGATGGGAAAGCACAAGTTAGTATCGAATATGATGAGAATGATAAATGTCATCGAATTGACAGTGTTGTTATCTCTACACAACATAATGAATCTGTTTCAATGAAAGAACTAAGAGCTTTTATTGAAAAAGAAGTCATTCGTTATGTGATTCCAGCAAATTTAATCGATGCAAATACAAAAATGTATATTAATCCAACAGGAAGATTTGTTATTGGTGGTCCAAAAGCAGATTCAGGATTAACCGGTAGAAAAATTATTGTCGATACTTATGGTGGATATGCTCGCCATGGCGGTGGTGCTTTTTCAGGTAAAGATCCAACAAAAGTGGATCGTAGTGCTTCCTATATGGCAAGATATATTGCGAAGAACTTAGTTGCCGCTAAAATAGCGGACAAAATTGAAGTTGGTTTAAGTTATGTCATTGGTGTTAGTGAACCTTCTTCGATAATGATTAATACTTATGGAACTAGTAAATATACTGAAGAGGAAATCGAACAAATTATCCGCAAGAATTTTGCTTTAAGCCCATTGCAAATTATCAAAAATTTAGACTTGTGTAGACCTATTTATCGTCAAGTTTCTACATATGGTCATTTTGGACGTCTGGACTTAGACTTGCCTTGGGAGAAATTAGATAAAGTTGAGCAAATCAAAAACAGTTTGAAATAGATTCAATTTAGTTTGAAAAAAACATTTTTCATAATTTATTTTAAATTTTCATGGGAATAATAATTGTAAATGTTTTCAAATGCATTTCCACCCTTGTCAACAACTTATCTTTATGGTAGAATAATGGCATAGTTTTGTTCATGTAAATTTAATAGCTTTCGCCAATATAATATGGATAATTTGGTTCCAAAGTTTCTACCAAGCGACCTAATCGCTTGACTATTGGTTTAAATCTTGTGTTACAAAATAACACAATTTATTGGCGAGTAATCTAATTACTTGCTTTTTCTTTTGCCCTGACAAAACTAAATATAAAGAAAGGTCATTAGAGAATGAACGGAATTAAAAAATTTTTCAAGCTCGAAGAAAACAACACCACAATTTCTAAAGAAATTATTGCTGGTTTAACCACTTTCTTTACAATGGTGTACATTATCTTCGTTAATCCAAATCTTTTGTCCATTAGTGGTATTCCTTGGTCTGCTGTATTTCTAGCAACTATTATTGCTACTGTAGTTGGAACGTTAGTTATGGGATTATTTGCCAATGTTCCCTATGCCTTAGCACCTGGAATGGGGCTAAATGCATTCTTCACATTTACTGTTGTTTTAGTATTAGGCTTTACTTGGCAAGAAGCGTTAGGACTTGTTTTCATTTGTGGATTAATCAATATTCTTATTACTGTTACTAAAGTAAGAAAATCAATTATTCGTGCTATTCCTAAATTTCTACAAAACGCTATTGGTGGTGGTATTGGATTATTCATCGCTTATATTGGATTACTTAATGTTGGAGGTATTACAGGTGGTTTAGCAGGAGGTCTTGTTCCTTCTCTTTCTACTTTCAATAATCTTCCTTTCTTATTAGCGATGATTGGTTTAGTTCTTACTATTGTATTAATGTTATTGAAAGTTAGAGGTTCAATTTTAATCGGTATCGTTGGAACAACACTTATCGGCTTAGTTGTGACTTTAATTAATCCAGCTACTGCTTTAGTTCCATTACCAGAAAAATTTGTTTTCGATATTGGAAAACCATTTGTTGAGTTATTCACATCAAATAATGCTGTCAATGAACCAGTATTCTTAGCTGCATTTAGAGGAATCGGTGGTTTATTTACTGATTTACCAAAAGCTCTTACTTCATTATTTGCCATTTTTGCTTTCAGTTTAACAGATACTTTTGATACCATTGGTACATTTGTTGGAACTGGACGTAAGAGCGGTATCTTTACAGATGAAGATTTAAAAGCAATGGAAGATAGTAATAACTTTAAAACAAAAATAGAAAAAGCATTATTCGCTGATGCTATCGCTACTTCAGTTGGAGCAATCTTTGGAACATCAAATACAACTACTTATGTTGAAAGTGCAGCGGGAATTGAAGCAGGCGGAAGAACTGGTTTAACAAGTATAGTAACTGCTATTTTATTTGTTATTTGTATTTTCTTCTCACCTATCATTGGCCTTGTTCCAGCAGCGGCAACAGCTCCTGCTTTAATCGTTGTTGGTATTATGATGGTTGGATCATTTTCAGAAATCAATTGGAAAGATATTACAGAAGCAATCCCTGCATTCTTTGCATCATTGATTATGGCTCTTGCTTATAATATTTCTACCGGTATCGCTTTTGGATTCATTTTCTATATTATTGTAAAAATAGTGAAGAAAGAAACAAAAGATGTTCATCCAATTATTTGGGGTAGTTCAGTTTTATTCATATTATACTTTATCTTAATGGCTCTAAAAGATGGAGGCATTATTTAGCGTTTCCCAATGACGAATCTTCGGATTCGTCATTTATTTAAATAGACAGATTATTTATTAAATAAGTTACAATTTAGAAGGAGAAGAAAATGAACGAACAAAAAATTTTAGGTTATTTACCTCATGAAACACCATCTTTTGGTAAACTACTATTATTCGCTTTACAACAAATTATCGTTATGTTTCCTGCAACAGTATTAGTTGCACTACTTACGGGTTTTCACGTTTCAACAACTATCTTTGCAAGTGGTCTTGCGACAATTTGCTTCATTTTAATTACGAAGAAGAAAATTCCTCTCTATTATGGCTCTAGTTTTTCTTATATTGCTGCTATATTATCAATTACAAAAGTTGGTTATGGGGAAATCGCTGCTGATGCCTTGATTAGTCAAGCTCAATTTGGAATTATTCTTTCTGGTTTAGTTTCCATTGGTGCTGGCTTGATAGTAAAAAGATTCAGTATGTCAGTGATTGAAAAAGTTTTGCCTCCAACTGTAACCGGTTCTATTGCTATTGTTATTGGTTTGTCTCTTGCCAAAACAGCCTTAGAAAATGTTACGAATAGCTATGCTCCAGGAGTGGAAATGAATCTTGCCTGGCTAGTGGCTTTTGTCGCCCTTATTGTTACTGTTATTTGTTCAGTTTTTGTTCGTAAGGGTACGATTGGACAACTTCCCATTTTAATAGGATTACTATCAGGTTATTTGGTGGCAGGAATCATTACTCTTGTTTCACAATATGACTTTGTTGATTTTGGGAAACTACCAAATCAAGGATTATTTATTATTCCTCATTTTACTCTTCCAACACCTTCTTGGACTGCAACAATTGCCATTATGCCGATTGCCATTGCAACCATTCCTGAGTCTACTGCTCATTTATGTCAGCTTGATTTATATGTTAATAAACTTGCGGAGGAAAAAGGACAACCACATCAAAAAATTGCTGATTTACTTGGCTTGAACTTAATCGGTGATGGACTTGGTGATATGATTAGTGGATTAATTGGTGGTCCAGCGGGAACTAATTACGGTGAAAATATATCGACGATGTCAATCACAAAAAACTTTTCTGTTAAGGTATTGATGGGAGCAGCGATTATGACGATGATTATTTCTTTCTTTGGTCCTTTATCTGCTGCTGTTTATTCTATCCCTAATGCTGTTATTTGCGGAATCTCTATTTACCTATTTGGTGTTATTGCCATTCAAGGTGTAGCTATTATGAATGATCGTCAAGTTAGTTTGTTCGATCCAAAAAATCTAGCGATTATTGCTTCAATTTTGATTCTTGGCTTAGGTGGTTCTTATCTTCCTGGAGGAATGATTCCATTATTTGGTATCGAAGCACCAGCAATTGCTACTGCTGCTATCTTTGGAATATTATTGAACTTGTTGTTTAAGTTGATTGAAACAATAATAAATAAAAGAAAAACAAAACAAGCATAGATTATAAAAGAGAGGTGGAATTGAATCCACCTCTCTTTTGATATTTGGTTTAATCAATAGATACTTTACATCCTTGGAAATAATTTCTTCTTTTCATTTCCTTATCAATTTCATTCATCACGACGAGTTTTTTAAGACTCCATCGGGGTTCTATTAACAATTCTTGTGGAGCGTCTCCATTTAAACGATGAATAACAATATCTTCACGCAGTAAAGTCAATTGCTCGCAAACAATATCTACATATTCAGTAAGTGTAAGGAGTTTAAAAGGGTTCTGTTCAAAGATATTTCCCAATATTGTTTGCTTTAGAATAAACAATGAATGAATTTTAATTCCTTGGATTTTTTGAGAATTGAGAAAACGAATGGTGTTTAACATCATTTCCTTCGTTTCATTTGGAAGGCCATTGATAATATGGACAATTACTTCAATTCCTTGTTGATGTAAATTAGTTACCGCTTCGGTAAAAACATCGAGTTGATAACCACGATTGATAAAAGTTGCTACTTGTTCATCAATGGTTTGTAAGCCTAGTTCTACCCATACAGGTAAACGTTGATTTAGTTCACCCAAATATTCAACAATCTCTTTGCTTAAACAATCAGGGCGAGTAGCAATACTAATCGCAACAATATTCTGATCAAGGCTAATCGCTTCTTCATAAATTTTTTTCAATTTTTCTAAAGGAGCATAGGTGTTTGTGTTTGCTTGAAAGTACACAATATAACTAGCATTAGGCCATTTATGATGAATGATGGTCTTCACTTCATTAAATTGTTTTGCTAGCGAATCGTGGCGATTACCAGCAAAGTCACCACTACCAGCTGGCGAACAAAAAATACAACCTTTATTACTGATAGTTCCATCGCGATTTGGACACGTAAAATTACCATTTAAGGCCACTTTAAAAACTTTTGTTTTAAACCTTTTTTTTAAGTAATAATCTAAACTGTAATATCGATGTTGATTATTAATATAATCTCGCATAATTCACCCTACTATTTACTTTAAATTGTCATTTTATTTAGAGAAATTACTACCAATTTTACTTTATTTATTATATAATAGATTAACTTGATTATATCATATAAAAGGACAAAAAGTAATAAGGATTCTTAAAATAAGGAGGTAGTGATGAACTTAAAAATTGTTGCTGATAGTACATTTAATTTGGATAATAAATTTATTGAAGAAAACAATATCACAGTTGTTCCTTTAAATGTCATTATTAACGGCGAATCTTTTCGTGATGATATTGATGTGAGTATTACCGATGTAACGAATGCTTTAAAATCAGGAAAGAAAGTAAGTAGTAGTCAGCCTTCTCCAATTAAGTATGTGGAAGTGTTTGAAACCTTGAAAAAGGAAGGGGCAACAGATATTTTGTGTCTAACCATTTCCTCTACCCTTTCAGGAACCTATCAATCGGCAAAAATTGCTGAACGAGAAGTAGAAGGGGTTAATATTTATGTTGTTGACACCTTAAGTACTTCTGTTGGCGCAGAGATAATTGCTGAATTGGTCGTAGAAAAAGCAAAGGAAAACTATTCGATTGAACAATTGATTCAATATATTGAACACATCAAAAAAAATAGTGGAATTTTAATGAATCTTGAAAATTTAAACACCTTAAAATTGTCGGGAAGAATTACGAAGATTAAAGCAGCGATAGGTAATTTAATTAAAGTAAAACCGATTATTGAATATATCAATGGTAAGGTATTGATTTTCAATAAAATGCGAACAGAGAAGAATGTCATTTCTTATATTGTTGAAAGAATTAAAAGCGAGGTAAAAGAATCAACGAAAAAGGTATTGATTTATGTATCTCATGTCAATGCAATTGAAAGAGTAAGCCGAGTTGCAAAAGCATTAAGCGAGGGAATCGAACATGCAGTCATTAAAATCTCGCGTCAAATTTCACCAGTAATAGCCATTAATCTAGGTTATGGTGGCATTGGAGTTGCTTGGTGTTATGAATAAAGAAGGGAAACCTTCTTTTTTTATTAGCCCTCATAAAGGTCTATCAGTTGACAAAACAACAAATAATTTATATAATATAATTGCCTGGAGAGTTCGTGATTTATAGTATGCGAACCGAACGAAAAGATTTAGGGAGTCGAGGTTTTCTAGGCGTTGAAAGCTTATTCGCAAGGATAAGAATCCCGAAAGAAGATTCAAGAGATTCCCACCGTGGAACTTCCGGGTTTCACATCAATAAAGGGTACATTTGCATGTGCCTTTGAACGGCTTTCTGGGTATAATGGTTTTGACCATTATTTTTTTTTGAAAAAGATTTAATTTTACTCGTGAATATGGTATAATACCAACGATAGAGGTGATTTCATTGATAAATGAAGTGTTAAATAAAATAAAAGAAACAATCAACAAAATTCTAAGTGAGCAAGGAGTATCTGAGGCTTACGAAGTTTTTTTTGATGTTCCTAAAGATCCTTCATTTGGTGATTATTCAACAAATATCGCAATGCGTCTAGCAAAAGTCTTGAAGAAGGCTCCCTTAGTAATTGCTAACGAATTAATTAATAAAATAGATTTGGAAAGCCATCATTTATCAAAAGCAGAAGCAGCAGGGAATGGCTTTATTAATTTTTATTTAGATAAGAAATATCTAGCGAATGTTGTTTTCAAAATCTTGAAAGAAAAAGAGACTTTCGGCAATGTTGATGTTGGAAATAATGAAAGAGTATTGCTGGAATTCGTAAGTGCTAATCCAACTGGATATCTTCATATTGGTCATGGTCGAGGAGCTGCTTACGGGGACTCGATGGCGCGAATCATGAAAAAGGCAGGATTTACAGTAGCAACTGAACACTATGTAAATGATGCTGGTAATCAAATTCATAATTTAATTGAGAGTATCTATGCTCGCTATCGCGAACTTCACGGATTAGAATTTCATTTAGGTGAGGATTCTTATCATGGAAAAGAGATTATCGAGATTGCTAGGAAAATAAAGAAGGAAAAGGAAGATTATTATTTGAATCATCCTTATGAAGAATATTTTCGTCACATAGGCTTAAACTATTTATTGAATGGTTTAAAAAAGGATTTGCAAGATTTCAACGTTACATTTGATAACTGGTTTAGCGAAAAATCACTATATGATAATGGTGAAGTGTCTAAAATTCTTGATTACTTAAAAGAAAAAGGACATACATATTTATTAGAAGGAGCGGTTTGGTTAAAAACAACAGCTTACAATGATGAAAAAGATAGAGTAATTATTAAAAGTGATGGTTCCTTAACTTATCTAGCTCCAGATATTGCCTATCATATGAATAAATTAAATCGTGGTTATACTAGTTTAATCGATGTATTGGGTGCTGACCACCATGGTTATATCAATCGTTTAAAATCTGCAATTTATTTAGCAGGGGGTAATCCAGAAGCCATCAATATTGATATTTTGCAAATGGTAAGAGCGATTAAAGATGGAAAAGAAGTGAAAATGAGCAAACGCAGTGGAAAAGCTATTACCCTGCGGGATTTGATTGATGAAGTCGGTAGTGATGCATTACGATTCTTCTACATCTCTAAATCATTAAGTACGCATATCGATCTTGACCTTGATTTGGCGGTCAAAAATAGTAATGAAAATCCGGTTTACTATGTTCAATATGCCTATGCCCGTATCAATAGTTTGTTTAGAGTATTTGCTGAAAACTATCAAGAGTTTATTCCTGTTCAAGAGTTTAAAGTAATAGACATTAATGAAATATACAATCTTGTAAAAGTATTATTACAATATCCTGCTTATATCGCTGAAGTCGCTACAAAACGCTTGCCGCATAAGATATGCCAATATGCGTTAATGTTAGCAGGAGAGTTGCATAGTTATTATAACGATTACAAAATAATTACTGAAAATATAGAAGAAACCACGGAAAGATTGACTTTGCTGAGAGCTGTACAAATCGTTCTTAAGGATAGCCTATCATTGATAGGAGTAGGAATTAAAGAAAAAATGTGAGGTGGATTATGAAAAATTTTTTTAGTAAGTATGTATGGGTTTTTGAGTTTACTGGTGCTGCAATTTTAATTGTCTTTGGTATTATAATGAAAGCTTTTCCTATTTCTTTACTGTATATTGTGGGAATGATTTTTATTATTATGGGATTATTTAGAGTAGTTCCCTTGATTAAGACGACTGAAAGTAAGGTAGCAAAATGGATGTTTATAGTGGAAATAGTTCTTAATGTTGTAGCAGGAGGGTATTTAATTTTTGTTGGCACAAAAGGAGAAGACAACTTAGGAAAAATCTTTGGGTACATTATTGGTATTGTACTCTACCTAAGAGCATTTCTCTATTTCTTTACGACTATTATCAAGAAAGAACCAACAGACAATATCATGTTCTTTACACATATTGTTTTCATTACATTTGGATCACTGATTATTGGTAATGGAGGGTTCAACATCAACGTATTATCGTGGTTTTTGTTGGTATTAGCGATTTTATCAGCATTGTTAATTGCTTTCCGCGGTTATGGTGATTATCGTAACTATCGTTTTCAACTATCTATTAGTGAGAAGACTAAGAAGATTGATGTACAAGAAGGCTTGGATGCCCCAACGAAAGATGAAATTAGTGAAATAGGAGAAATTAATGAAAATCCTCCTCATAAGGAGGAAGAAGGTAGGATTAATGCATAAAGATTTAGAATTGCTGAAGGAATTATCAGAGGCAAATGGAATTCCTGCCCATGAAAAAAATGTGAGTGACATTTTAAAACGTGAATTCCTAAAAGTTGTGCCAGAAGACAATATTTTGTACGATGGTTTAGGTTCGATTGCCGCTTTTAAAGTAGGAAACAAAAAAGGACCTAAAATATTAATTGTAGGTCATATGGATGAAATTGGAATGATTGTTACAAAGATAACAGAGGAAGGTTTTTTGAAATTCCAGACAATTGGTGGTTGGTGGAGCCAAGTCATGTTAGCACAACAAATGAACATCACGACCAGCACGGGTAAAGTGTTCCGTGGTGTGATAGGTTCAAAACCACCACATATTCTAACAGAAGAAGAATTGAAAACTCCAGCTAAAATTGATGACATGTACATTGATTTAGGGGTTGAAAATAAAGAAGAAGTTGAAAAATTGGGAATTAAAATTGGTGATATGATAACACCAGCAATTGACTTTCGCGTATTAGCTAACGAAAATTATTTATTAGGTAAGGCATGGGATGACAGAATTGGTTGTGCAGTAGCGATTGAAGTGTTAAAACAATTACAAGATGTTGATCATCCTAATATTGTTTATGTTGCTGGTTCAACTCAAGAAGAAGTCGGCTTAAGAGGAGCCAAAACTTTGGCTAACTTAATCAAACCTGACATTGCTTTTGCTTTGGATACTAGTATTGCTCGTGACTTGCCAGGAACAGATGGTTCTATTAAGTTAGGAAAAGGGCCGGGCATTATGTTATATGATAGTTCGGCAATTGGTCATGTGGCCTTGAGAGAAAAAGTAGTAGAGATAGCGAATGAGTTAAATATCCCTTATCAATTTGATTATTTAAAACGGGGAGGCACAGATAGTGGGGCAATTCATACAGCGAATTCTGGTTGCCCTAGTTTATCAATTTGTGTGGAGACTAGATATGTGCATTCTCATACTTCAATCATTCATAAAGAGGATTATCTAGCCACTGTGAAACTAATTGTAGAGGTAATCAAACGTCTTGATGCGAAAACTGTTAATCAAATTACCTATCTGTAAAATAAAAGGACTGTCATCAGTCCTTTTTTATTACATCCTTAAATTCTTCACTACTTGACAATACTTTATCGGCATAAGAACATAGGGGAATAATTTTTTTATTATGTTCTCTAGCAAACCTAACAACCTGATTAACAAGTGTTCTAGCAATTGATTGTCCTCGTAGTGTTTCATGTACATAAGTGTGATCGATAACAATCGTTGTAGGGTTTTTATCATAAAAGGTGATTTCACCAAGCCTTTCTTTTTGTTCGTTTTCGATATAAAATTCATTATTACCAAATTTTATTTCCATCATTATTTCCCTTTCTTTGATTTGTCTTTATTTGCTGTGTTGATACTCTATTTTCTACTTTCTACCACCATTATACAACTTAAATCATCGATAACCAATAATATTCTTTAAATAAAACAAGTTCATCTTTTATCAGATGAACTAGATTGCCTTTATGGTGACCTGTACGGGGTTCGAACCCGTGAATGTAAGCTTGAGAGGCTTATGAGTTAAACCGCTTCTCCAACAGGCCATGGTACGCCCAACAGGACTTGAACCCGTAACTTTCTGGTTCGAAGCCAGACGCTCTATCCAATTGAACTATGGGCGCATA
>JAAYBG010000119.1 GCA_012718985.1 Acholeplasmataceae bacterium | reverse complement strand
CAGAACCCATGATGATTGCTGAAAACACAATCACTAAAATCATATCCATTTGGGAAAAATCAATAGCGATGATTTGATAAATAAAATCGAACAACCAGATAAAAACAGGAAACATAATCGACCCGTAAGCTGTTTTGATGAAGAAATCTTTTCCTAAAAAGACGAGTCCAATAAGTAGCAACACTACGTTTAAAATCAAAATCATCGTCGCTGGGTTATATCCCCCGGTTAAATCTTTGATAATAATACTGATACCTGATATTCCTCCAATAACAATATTATTAGGGTTTAGAAAAAAACTAAACGCAAAAGAGGCAATTGCCACACCACAAGTTATATAGATAAACTCTAATATTCTCTTTTTTGTAAATAGTGCTTTCATTTTTACCTCACGTTATAACTTGATTTTAAGTATGCATTAATAAAACCGTCGATGGCTCCATCCATCACACTTGTTACATTATATTCTTCGTATTCTGTCCGCATATCTTTGATTAGAGAATAAGGATGAAAAACATAGGATCTAATTTGACTACCAAATGTATTTTGAGTAATTTCACCACTGGCGGTCTTTATTTTCTTTTCTTGTGATTCTAATTCCATTTGATAAAGTTTTGATTTTAAAATAAGTAATGCTCTTTCCTTATTCTGAATTTGGCTTCTTTCATTCTGACAGGTAACAACAATACCTGTTTGTAAATGAGTAATTCGAATCGCGGAGTCTGTTTTATTGACACTTTGTCCCCCTGCACCACTAGAACGAAAGGTATCAATTCTGATATCTTCCGGAGCAATATGAATATTCACCGTTTCTTCTACTGATGGTGTCACAGCACAAGCGCAAAAAGAAGTGTGACGACGAGCATTACTATCAAAAGGAGAAATTCTGACCAAACGGTGAACACCATGCTCACCCTTTAAATAACCATAAGCTTTTTCTCCGGTAATCATAAAAGTAACGCTTTTTATTCCCGCCTCTTCACCATCTTGATAATCCAAAACCTCAAAATTATATTGATGAGCTTCAGCGTAGCGACGATACATTCGAAATAGCATTGCCGTCCAATCCTGTGATTCTGTCCCTCCAGCTCCTGGATGAAGTTCCATAATAGCAGGACAATCATCATATTCTTTACTTAATAATATTTTTATCTCAAAATCACCAAGTTCTTTTGTAATCGTAGCAATTGTTTCTTCGATTTCTGCCGACAAATCTGCCTCTTCTTCCTTGTGCATGGAAAAATATACTTCCAGTTCTTCTAATAATTGATCAATTTTATTCAACGAAGCAATATTATTTTTATTTTCTTTTACTCTTTTTAGGACTTTCTGAGCGGTTTGCATATCTTTATAAAAATCAGCATCTACCATCAATTGTTCGTCCTCAGCAATACTTTGAACTATTTTATCAACATCAATAGTTTTTTTCAGTTCTATGATTCGCTCCGAAAAATCCTCTATTTTCTTTATGATTTCATAGTTTTCCATATTAATCCCTATCTTCCACAGCAGTTCTTATACTTTTTGCCGCTTCCACATGGACATGGTGCATTACGACCGATTTTCGAAGAAACCGCTTGAGTTCTGCGCCTTGTATCTTCTTCTTTTCCGCTTGATGTTGATGTCGCTTTAATAACAACTTCTCTTTGAAGATTATCTTTAATCATCGCTCGATTGACGTATTTTGTTGCATCATTTTCGATATTTTGAATCATTGTTTCAAACTTTTCAAAACCTACTTCTTGATATTGACGTAAAGGGTTTATTTGAGCGTAAGATTGTAAGCGCACTGCTTGACGCAATTCGCTCATTGCATCAATATGGTCCATCCAATACGTATCAACAACTCTCAGTAATACTACTTTTAAAAATTCTTTATAGATTTCTGGAGGGAAATTATCCCGTTTTTCTTGCAATAAAACTTCGCATTTAGCTAAAAATGTATTAACTACGCCATCAATAGATAAATCCGTAAAATCTTCTTTTCGAACAAAACCTAGTGGAAAATAAATCCCTTCGATTTCTTTCATCAAATGATTGACATCTACATTACTATTTTTACGATCATTTTCTAAACAAAGATAAGCCAAACGTTGAGCAGTTCCCCACATCATTTTAGTGATAATTTCGGTAATATCATCCAAGAATAAAATCGATGATCGCTGATTATAAATGATTTCTCTTTGTTTTCGTAAAACTTCATCGTATTCCAAAACAGTTTTACGACTATCGAAGTTATTTCCCTCAATCTTTTTTTGCGCACTTTCAACAAAGTTGCTGAACATTCTCGATTCTAGTGGCGTTTCTACCCCTGAACCCTTTTGCATAACAACCATTGAAAGCATCGATTTGAACCGATCGCTACCAAATCGTTTCATCAATTCATCTTCTGCTGATAGATAAAAACGAGTATAACCAGGATCTCCTTGACGACCAGAACGACCACGCAACTGATTATCAATACGACGCGATTCATGGCGTTCTGTACCGATAACAGCTAATCCACCAAGTTCAACAACTCCTGGACCTAGTTTGATATCTGTACCACGACCTGCCATATTTGTCGCGATGGTGATCGCTTTTAATTGACCAGCATTTGCAACGATTTCAGCTTCACGTTCATGTTGCTTTGCATTTAATACATTATGAGGAACTCCTCTTTTTCGTAATAATTCTGATAATAATTCACTGGTTTCAATAGAAATGGTACCCACCAATACTGGTTGACCAATGCGATATCTTTCCCTAATATCATTGGCAATGGCTTCAAATTTAGCTTTTAAGGTAACAAACATTAAATCGGGGTCATCTATTCTAATGACTGGCATATTCGTTGGAATTTCTACCACATACATATTATAGATATTTCTAAATTCTTCTTCTTCCGTTTTTGCTGTACCAGTCATACCCGCTAATTTTTTATACATTCTAAAATAATTCTGGAAGGTAATTGTAGCTACAGTTCTTGTTTCTTTCTTTATTTCAACATGTTCTTTGGCCTCTAAAGCTTGATGTAAACCTTCCGAGAATTGACGTCCATGCATTAATCGTCCGGTAAATTGGTCGACAATGATAACTTTATTGTCTTGAACGACATAATCAATATCTCTGGCCATGATAAAGTTTGCCCGTAAGGCGTTATGTAAATGATGAAGTAAATTAACGTATTTCACATCATAAAGATTATCAATACCGAAGAATCGTTCCGCTTTTTCCATCCCTTTTTCAGTGAATATGACATGTCGTGTTTTGATATCCACTTCAAAATCAGTTTCTTGATTCAACCCTTTCGCAAACAAATCTGCTTGGCTATATAGGTTACCTGTGTTTTTAGCACCACCACTAATAATTAATGGAGTTCGTGCTTCATCGACTAATATAGAATCGACTTCATCGATGATTGCGAAATTTAATGGGCGCTGAACAATATTCTCTTTGTAAATCACCATGTGGTCCCGTAAATAGTCAAAACCTAATTCATTGTTTGTTGAATAGGTAATATCACATAGATATTGTTCTTTCTTTTGTTCGCTGCTTAATTCCCTTAGGTTCAAGCCTACAGTTAATCCTAACCATTTAAATAATTCTCCCATTTCGCGGGCATCACGAGCTGCCAAGTATTCATTGACAGTTACAATATGCACGCCTTCTCCTGGTAAAGCATTTAAATAAGCCACCAATGTTGAGGTAAGAGTTTTTCCTTCTCCTGTTTTCATCTCGGCAATATTACCACCATGAAGCGCAATTGCCCCTTCTAACTGAACAAAAAAAGGTGTCATATGCAACACTCTAGTAGATGCCTCTCTTACCGTGGCGAAAGCTTCCACTAAAATATCATCCATTGTTTCCCCATTTTTTAAGCGTTGACGAAAAATGTCTGTTTGTGCTTTCAATTCCTCATCAGAAAATTTCTTATAATCTTCTTGTAAAGCATCTATTTTTTTGGCGATTTTTTCAACTCTTTTTAATTCTCTGTATCCAGAATCAAATAAACTTTTAAACATATTAGGAATCACATCCTTTCACACTACTAGTAATATGATACCACTTTCACCCCTTTTTTACAAGCATTTTGTACTTTTATCTACCCCTTATAAAATACAATCTCAAAAAAAAGCATTACTTGAATATTTCGTTCAAGTAATGCTTGCTTTCTTTATATAATCAATCTTTTTCGGAAAAAGAAAATAACCAAACTAGTTGATAATAATCCAAGCACATAAACAATGCTTAAACTATTACAACCCGTCTTAACTTCTTCAAAGGTTCCGTAAATATTTAAATCTTCGGTTACTTCTGTATAATCAGTATCCCAAGAGATAAACTTATACCCTTCAACTTGACCATCAAATCCTAAAGCACTTTCTCCATGATTAACTTCTTCTTCGTGAAGGAGTTCGTTATTTGGTCCAAAGAATTTTACCCTATAGGTATAAGGTTTATACACGGCTTTAATCGTCATATCTTCCGCGACATCATCAAATTCCTGGTCCCAGCCGACAAAGTCATGATATGGTCTGGAAGGATTTGCTGGAGCGATTACCTCTTCTTCATATACAATCGTCAATTCTTCAATAATAGAATCATCCCAATCGACAAAGGTAACTTGGTACTGAT
>JAAYBG010000020.1 GCA_012718985.1 Acholeplasmataceae bacterium | reverse complement strand
TTTTTGTATCCCAACAACTTCAAACAACTAAGATTACAGAATGTACAATTACCATTCAAATCCACTCCATAAATTCCCTCTGCTGCAGAATCTAAAATTAATTGCAATGCTTCTTTACTTTCTTCTAGCGTGCTGTTCGCCCTTTGTAATTCTTCTGTCCTTTGTTTTACAGTTTCATCCAATTCGCTAACAAAAACTTCCAATTTATCCGCTAATTTGTTGAGTTCTTGGGAAACTAACCCAATTTCATCATTTCTAACGATATCGATTCGTTCTTTAAAATTCCCTTGAGAAAATCTTTCTGCACTCTTCAATAATGTTTTTATCGGTTTTAGTCTGTTCGTCATGAAAAAGTTATAACCAATTACCAAAAGAATCAAAAGCAGAATAGCGATAATTCCTGACAACAACATGCTCGAATAAACGTTTTTCATAAAAACAGATTCTGGAATAGCGACAATAATAATCCAATCAATTCCTTGCAAGTTGATTTCCTTTGTACTTAAGAAGAAATTGTCACTATCTCCTTTAAACACTTGTTGTCTACTATCATTTGTCAGATATTGTTGATAAATTTTTTGAACATCCTCATTATCAATGTCATTTGCTTCATATCTTTGTAAGCTATTATCAGAAAGAATCGCAAAATTAGGAACATCCAGTGAATTTGCGATTAGTTCATGAGAATCTTTTTCGATAATTAATGCCGTTCCTTGGTGAGCCTCAACGGCACCTTTTAGATATTTATTGAAGTCACCCAATAACAAATGAACACTAATAACTCCTTCTAGTTTGTTTTCGTGATTATATACAGGCCATCCCACTGAAACCGTTAAGTCCTCCATAACAAGATGTCCATAAACTGGAGAATAAGTTGCTTTTCCCTTTTCTAAAACAGCAGTGTACCACAATTGTGTTCGTGGATCATAATTTCCACCATCAGAAATGAACTCTTTTCTAGTCCCATCAACATTGGTCGAGTAATAATTGATATGCCAACCTGTTGAGGCATCGCAAATAATAAGTTCAGTAGCACCTTGTCCATTTTTTATTGTTGCATAATACTCTCCCGCTACAGTAGCATAACCAAGGCTATAAATCCCTTTACTTTGCGATACAAAAATATTTGTGAAAAAGCGGTCTCGTTGATTTTCATTTGATAAGTCGAGCATTCCATTTTCGATAATTCTATGATTGATTCCTGCAATCTTATAGGGAACTTGCATAAAATCATAAACTTGATTGTATAAGTTTTCACTAGTATCAGTTGTCACTTGATTTATTGTCTTTTTGGATAATGAAATCCAATTAGCAAAAATAACAATTCCACTGGCAACAATTGCCGCAAATAATGAAATTATAAATGTCAATAAAATTACTTTACGAGTTGACATATATTTATTCTTTTTTCTCATAATAGTTAATCACCTTTCTATTTTTTCAAGGTTTTCATTATTTGTTTTTATAGTTTCGAGGAAATTTCAGTGCTGATTCTTCATTGAGCGGTTTACTAATGAAATATCCTTGTGCTCTATCACAATTATGCTCTTTTAAATATTGTAATTGCTCTTCGTGTTCTACTCCTTCAGCAACTGCATAATGTCCAAGTTTATGAGCTATGGAAATAATATCACTGGTGATTGCTTTTTTAAAAGTTCCTTTAAATAGCTTATCAATGAAGTATTTATCAATTTTCAAGCAGTCAACATTCAACTCTTTTTCTCTTGCTAGAGAAGAATAACCAGTTCCAAAGTCATCAATCAATACTTCTAATCCTTTTTTCCTAAGTCCATTGATAATGCGATTGATATCATCATAATCAGCAATGAAGAATGATTCGGTTATTTCAATCCCAACATTTTCCGGGCGAACTTTAGCTTCTTCAATTAACTCGAATAACCGCTTAGAAAAATCCGGTATCAATAATTGGATTGTCGATACATTTATGCTTACTGTCATGTTTTCATCAATTTCTTCATTTAGTTTTTTTAGGAATCGCAAAGCTATCCGAACGATTTCTTCACCAATGTCGATAATTAATTTTGTCTTTTCTGCAATCGGAATAAATTCTAGTGGAGGTACATATCCTAATTTTTCTGTTTTTATTCTCGCCAATGCTTCAAAAGAACAAATAGAATTCGTTTTTAAATCCAAAACTGGTTGATACTGTAAGTATAATTTGCCAGCAGTATTATCAAGAGCAATTTCTGTTAATTCTTCTCTAATTTGACGTTCCCTATTGACTCCTTCTTCTAGTTTTTCATCATAGAAACAAATTTTAAAGCTCTTTTCAAGAACGTTTTGTGATTTTTCTGCAGCAATTAACAATCTCTTAAAGATTAAATCCAAATCTACATTAGGTTCATAGTCAATTTCAAGAATTGCTATTTCACCTGTAATTCTTTCCATAACAAATAAGTCCTCTAAAGCTTCTCCTATTTTCTTAGAAAAGTTGAAGATTTCTTCTTTATCAAGATACCCTTTTATATAGAAAATAAAGCGGTTTTCATGGGTTGTAAACAAAGTTTTTTTATTATCAGTATACTTGTTTAATACTTCTGCTGCTTTTTTAATTAAATTTTGCGTATATTGAAAGCCATAGTTTGCTGCTAATAGTTGAACTGTACTTAGATTAATACCGATAATAGCTTTCTTTTCTGATATATCTTTCTTGATATCTTTTTTTAGTATTTTTTCTAAATATTGGCTATTATATAAACCCGTTAAACTATCATGCTCACTGATATATTGAAGATTTCTCTCAAATTTCTTACGCTCGGTAATATCTAGAATAATTCCCTCTAATGCTTCCACATTACCATCTTCATCATAAAGGGGTTCCCCCAATTCAACAACCCATTTTTTTTGATTAGTTGCTGTGGTAATTTCATATTCATATTGATAAGGAAGTTTATTGCGAATCGCTTCATCCCAAATCTTTAATAACTTTTTACGATAAGGTGATGAAATAATATCAATGAAGGATAAATCGCGATTATTGATAAAATTTTCTGGTTTATAGCCCGTTAACTCATAACAACCATCAGAGACTATCAACATAGTTCCATCTTCATCATTTTTACAACGATAAGCTAATCCTGGAAGATGATTAATAATAAGATTCTCACGACGCTCCGTTTCTTTCAATGTTTCTTCTGCGTGTTTTCTTGATGATATATCCTCAATCAAACACAAATGTATTGAGTTATCATCATCTAATCCCAGTAAAGCAGATATATTCATATTAGCCCAAACGATGGAACCATCTGGTTTAATATATCGTTTTTCCACCGTATAACGACTAATTTCACCTTTTTTAAATTGTTCGAATTTCTTAATATCTTCCTCTAAATCATCAGGATGAGTCATATCCACCCAAGTAAGTTTTTCTAGTTCTTTCTTCGAACGACCGACTATTTTTTCATAGGCTGGATTAATACTCATACCTGTAACACCTTTATGAGTGGCATGTAATTTATCTTGCATAATGGCTATCCCAATCGGCGCTTGTTCGAAAACACCACGATATAATGCTTGATCAATAGCCATTTTTTTATTTAATTCAGTCAAACGATAGTGCTGAGTCAAAATATATAAGAAAGAAATATACAATAGTAAGACAAAAAACACACCGATGAACTCAGGAATCATTTTTTTCCATGCGTTAAGATTCCAATCTCTAGTTGGATAAGTAATTCCAAAAACAGCGATTACTTGATTGGTACTTTTATCAAAAACAGGGACTAAAATACTAATCCAATTTCCTAAATAGCTTTTTTTGGGTGAAGTAATGATAGTTTCCCCAGAAGTAAATACCTTTTTAATAGAATCTACTTCTCCGGCACAGATATTTTCTAGTGTAGAATATTCCTTAGAATCTAGTGGTTCTGAACTAACAAGTAAAAGAATTTCTTCTTTTTCTTTTATTAGATAAGCAAAACGAGTGGAATCAGTAATCGTAACTAGCCGGATTAAATTCTCTTTTATCTCCTCATATTCTGGGGTATTTCGATCTTCATCACTACCTTTCAATTCTACGATATATTCTGTAGGTAGTAGTGACTCCATTGCTTTTGCTAATTGAATCGCTTCAGAAGAGGCAGTTTCTTGATATTTAATCCATTTATAATGTAAATGAGCACTGTTTAAAAAGATAAAGACCATCGTAAGGATTATTGAAATAATCGAAACATATTTAGTCTCTAGTATTTTCAATGTTTTACTTTCTTTTGGTGATACCTTTTTATGATTTTTCATAATTTACCTCTTTCTATCCCTTGAATTACATTTTTTTAAAGAAAATAGTTTTTTTATTGTTATTGAGAGGATGTCTTAATCATTGCTTTTATTGATTTCTTGTTGTGATTTGTCGGATATAAAATTGATAGGTTAGATATATTTTTAACTTAATTCTTCCTTGCTTCTATTTAAAAACTCATTATATTTATCTGTTTTTTCACCTCTAATCATAGTAATATCGGTAACATTACCATTTTTATTATACAATAAAAAGCCATTTAAAACAATAAAACGTAAAAAAAGACTATCTTTCTTTAATATAATAGTCTTGATTTTGTTTGGATAACTTTAAAATTAGGAAGAAGTTTTTATTCAAAACAGAATGCTATTTTGAATTGTTATTTCATTTTATTATTAAATTGTTCTAATAAGTAGCTTTTCATAAGAACTTCATCTAAAGTATTAATTTCCTTAACACACTCTTCAACATGATAGGTTTGAAGGACTTCTAGTAATTTTTGATAATCTTTATGGTTTACTTGCGTATAAAAATTAGTCACAACATCAATGAGATTATCGATAATCGCCTTGTTAATTTCTTCTTTACTACTAAGACAAGAAACAAACCGATAATGATGATTTCTGCTCATCGGTTTGGTAAACAGAGGATCGACTAAATAATATCTAGAACAATATAGAACATATCCATCTTTCGCTTCAGCAATTTTTATCTGTTCCATATCGATAAAATTGTCTTGTTTGGTTAGTTTCACAGATAAACCCAGCCGAACTGGATATTCAGGATTAATCACAAAGTAAGGATCCATCTTACTACGGAGTAAAGTCGTACTATCAGTATATAACATCGGTTCCACTTCATCAATATAGCCGTTTTCTATCCAATATAAATAATCTTGCAAATAGCCTCTTGAAGCTTGTTCGCGGTTAGAAAGAACAGCAGCTGTTACGATAATCTCTGGTTTGATTGATTTCATTAAAGCGGTACAATCTCTAACGAAGTGGTTTAGGTTATCGCGTTTGAATGTTAGCCAATTTGTTCTTACCTCTTTAGAGTTCACAATAAGTTCTTTTAGGTTTCCTTGATAGCCATATTCTTGCATGAACTTGTTCATGCTATAAGTCGTATACCCTGGATCAATAATCTTTGAGGGATCACTGATTACTTCAACATCGCTATAATTAGGTAAATTGGAAACTGAATAACGAATGATATCATACTCCACTTTATCAAAATCATATTTTAGTAATATCTCTTCATACCAATCGAGTAACATCTTCTGTACATGATCATTACAAATATCATAGTAATAAATCGAACCCATTGATTTTCCTCCACTAAAGTCAATTTGAAAATACTCTGGGTGTTCTTCTTTCAAACTAGAAATCTTCTCAGCAAAAGTCTGAGTAAAAGCATTCACGCAAATATTTAACTTATGAGCTTCACTGATAAAACATCGTAAATAATCATGACCATATTCCCCATAATCATAGGTATCCAGTGGTGCATATTTTTTATAAATCTTTGAATCATACAAAATATAATCTCCGTAAAAAAGATCGATAATGACTTCATTAATTCCCATCGTTTGAAGTTTTGTTAGCGTTGTTTTTACTCCTTCTAGTGAAGTATCATCATAATCTATACTACCACCAAATGGATAATACCACATTCCTCTGGCATTATATACTTTACTATCAATCAATAAAGCTTTAATGAAGGTTAAGCACTCATTAATAAAGTCATATACTTTCTCGTTAGTTTGATAGCTTAATAGGTCCTTTTGAAATGATAAATCGTTAGTAAGGGCTTGATCTACTTTATTTAATAGTTCACGAATATAATCATAGTCATGAGGGATTTGTTTAGTAATTGCTTGATTGATTTCAAGAACAATCTGGTTTCTTAAATCGATAATATTTCGATATAAAATCATGTCCTTATCTCGATAAATCGATACTTTACCATCCTTAATTTCGATTTTATCCCTTAATTGAATATAATCAATAATGAAAGTTGCCGCCGCAGAATGACCACTTAAAATATAACCTCCTTGAGGTAGACTAACAAGCACATCCTTTTGAATGACAATACCATTTTTATCAACAGCAACTTCATAACCATAAGAATTTCGTTCCCGGTAGCAAGTAGCATCATAATAAACAAGCATATCAACATTTCTGAAACCACCAATATGTAAAGTACCTTCATAAGTGATAGATAAAGAATAATTAGCTTCTATATCAAGATAATCCATACTATTTACATTAAATTCACAAACACTATATTCATGATTATGATCATATATATCAACAATCACTTGATATCTTTGATATATGTCTTGATATTGTTGTAATAATTCTTGAGGTGTCATTGACGCATCTCGCAAACTATTGATTTCATCCACACATCGATTATAAACATCAATATCTTCAATCAATTCCAGATTTTCAATGAGCTTATGAAAGGATAAGAATAGTTCATTGGTATCAACAATCTCTTGTTTTTGATAGATAAACAAATCATGGTTATACAAAACAAATTCCCCAATTGATAATGCTTTTAATTCAGGCACTCTATCACCGTGAGCCGAAAGAACAAAACCACCTTTTGGTACTTCCACATTGATACCTTTGCCAATAATCATACCAAATTCATTAATAGCTACTTCATAACCATATCGATTGGTTTGGAATCGATTCCTCTCATTATAGACAATGAGGGTATTTTTGGTTCGTAGGCCTCCATATTTTACATTCTCTATCTTTTTTATATAATCATCGACATGAATTGATTGAATAGTATAGTTTGAATAATCGGGATAATCATATAATAAATGTTTTACTTTTTCGATAACCTTGATCGAAAAGGAACAACTAAAATCTAAGTAATTGACGTTAATTTCATTTTCTCCTAAAATCAAAGGTTCATAAGATATTTCATAATTTGTAAACTCAATTTTAGAACCATCTGAGAATACTTGATAAACTATAAGTCCTGTTAAATCTAGGTCATCCCCAAGAAAATATTCCAGTTTAACCGGTAGAGTTTTGATTTCTAGTCCAACAATATTTATTGGTTCTACGATATTGATGTAAAAAGAACAACTAAAATCTAGGTAATAGATTTTAATTTCGTTTTGACCTAAAACCAAGGGATTATAAGAAACACCATAATCCGTGAAAAGAACTTTAGAATGATCGGATAGTAACTGATATACTTCTAAACCTGTTAAGTCTAATTCTTCTCCAAGAACGTATTCCAATTGTACGGGGTAAGATTTGATTTCTAAACCTATCACTGTTGGTGCTTCTACTTTTCGACATCCACAAATAGCAATTATCAAAAGGGTAAGAAAGATTGTAAATGCGAACTTTTTCATAGTTAAAACCTCTAATAATGATTATAACACAAAAATGAAAAAAGAATAATACAGATTAAAAAAACCCAGTTCTTTAATGAGACTGGGTATTTCAAAACCTTTCAGAGTTTTAAAAATGATTATCATCATTTACTTGTTTGTTTTTTTTTCCGTAAATCAATTCTAGTACGATATATAAAGCACCAAAAAGTATTCCTGCAACTGGCCAAACAATCCAACTATACTCCCATTTCATCGTAATAAAACTATAAGCTAGGTAAATGGCAGTTGTAACAATCCAATAGACACCCGCAATTGGCTCAATCTTTTTATTCAACACCTTCTTGTCAGGGTGATAATCATCCTCCTGTAACAACCTTAAAAAAGCTCCTCGAACAGTACTTCCACTAACAAATAGATAAACAGCAATCGCTACTATTGCCAAGCCAATAGCTACTATGACATTTTGTTCAATTTGAATAAGTTGTGGTAAAAAATCTGAAGCTACAAAGGTTGCTATTGCAACAATGCAAAGCACAACGCCAACAACAATACGAACCATGAATTTCGGCATAAAATTCTGAAGTCGTTCTTTGACCATACCATCAATACCATATGCTGTTTCAAACGGTTCTTTCTCCATCCATTGAAAAGGTTTTAACTTAAATCCATTTAATAGAAAAATAGTAACTGCACCAGCAACAATGAATGCAGAAATAATAATACCTAGTGGCTCAGCAAAAGCCTGTTCATTCCAAATTGCAAATAGAATCGGTGGAATGGCCGCCATAATACAAAGCCAAACCCCAAAAGCAATCGATTTTGCACTTTGCAATTTAACTTTAAGAAATGCATTTGCTTCTTCCATACTTAACCTGCGAAGAGGACTTCCAGATTCTTCTTTCTCTTCTTGAATAACTCTAGATTCAATCTCATCTTTTATAAGATAGTCTGTACTAACTCCAAAAAGATGGCTCATCGCAAGAATTCGTTCTAGATCAGGTATGCTTTGTGCACTTTCCCATTTAGAAATTGCCTGTCTGCTTACTCCTAGTTTTTCAGCTAGTTCCTCCTGCGACCAATTGTTTTGTTTACGTAGTTCGATGATTTTGTCTGCTAAGATCATAATTCTTTCCTCCTTATTTTTAGA
>JAAYBG010000002.1 GCA_012718985.1 Acholeplasmataceae bacterium | reverse complement strand
TTCCTTGAAAAATATCAACTCGTTGTAATATTTCAATAATTTGACTCATTAGATTATCAACTCCTTTCCTAATAACATCTTCGTAATATCACTTTGTGGATTATTTAAAACCTCTTCCACTGTTCCTTCTTCAACAACCTTACCATAATTTAAGACTGCTACCTTATCACATACGTTTTTTATCACACCGATTTCGTGAGTAATAATAATAATCGTTACATGATAATGTTCGTTAATTTCTTTAATTAATTTTAAAATTTGTTTGGTTGTTACCGCATCAAGAGCACTCGTCGGTTCATCAAATAACAACAAAGAAGGATTAGTCGCTAATGCTCGAGCAATAGCTACTCTTTGGCGTTGTCCTCCTGATAATTTTGAAGGATAAACTCGTTCTTTACCCTGTAATCCGACAAATTGAAACAATTCATTCACCCGAGCAGCGATTTTTTCTTTCGGCTCTTTTCTGATTTTTAATGGAAAACTAATATTATCATAAGCATTTCGTTGCATCAATAAATGATATCCTTGAAAAACAACACCAATGTTACTTCTAAATTTTCGCAAATCATTTCCCGATAATTTAAAAATATCCTTACCCTCAATCTCAATACTACCTGAATCAGGTTGCTCTAAAGTCGACAAACAACGGAGTAATGTAGACTTCCCAGCCCCTGACAAGCCAATAATGCCATAAACTTCTCCTTTTTGAATATCTAAATTAACATGATCTAATGCCATAATCGTTTCTTCATTTACACTAAAACTTTTTGTCAGGTTTTTTATTTTAATCATACATTTCCCCTCCTAAAGCAAAAAAAATCTCGTCCTTATACAAAAGGACGAGATATAATATCTCCCGTGATACCACCTTAATTCATCATTACTTTACAGTAATAACCTCATCTAGTACTTGATTTAAAAAATCGCCATACTATATCACAATAACGGGTGAACCCGACATAATCTAATATTTAAACTCAACTATGCAACTCCGAGGCCATCTTCAATCATCTTCTTCTATGCTTGCTTTCACCTAATCAAGCTCTCTAGTAATAGTTTCCAATCATTTACTCTTCTCTTCAATGTTTTTATGTTTATGTAATTGTTGTCATCATTCTATCACAAGAAAAAAGACTTGTCAAAAAGAAAAGGTTTTCTTTTTGATTTAAAAGAGTTTTTTTGTTGTGATAACGCTTATGGTAATTGATGACCACTTGATAAATAAAGCGAATACCACTCTTCTCTTGTTAATCTTATCTTTTTTGCCTTTGTTATTTCTTGCAAGTGCTTTACACTGGTCGTTCCAATAATCGCTGTGATATTAGCAGGATGGCGTAAAATCCAACTAATAGCAATTGCATTTTTTGTTACTTGATATTTTTTTGCTAGAATCTCCAATTTTTCATTTAATGGTTCATAGTTAGGATTGTCGATCAAACTACCTTCACTCCAAGAAGCCATTAAACTTGACCATGATTGAAGTGAAATATCATGTAACATACAATATTCAATTAATCCACTGGAATGATCAATTGCTTCTTTTTCACTCATATTTACAAAGATTCCTTGGTTAATCATATGAGAATGAACCAAGCTAAACTGTAATTGATTGTATTTTATTGGTTGTTTTACAAACTTCCTAAAGAGTTCTATTTGATAAGGATTCATATTGGAGACACCAAATTCCCTTACCTTTCCAGAAAGATACAATTCAGTAAAGGCCTCATCAACCTCCTGATAATCAATTAAAGCATCTGGTCGATGAAGTAATAAAATATCAATATAATCCGTTTTTAAAGCTTTTAAACTGCGCTCAACTTGATTTAAAATATGTGTTTTTGATAAATCATAATATCCCTTGCAAATCCCACATTTGGTTTGTATCTTGATTTTACTTCTTAAATCGGGATTTCTATTAAGAATTTCACCAAATATTTCTTCACCTTTACCCGCACCATAAATATCAGCATGATCAAACAAGATAATTCCTTCTGCTACCGCCTTTTTAACAAGCCTTTCTGCTTGGTTGATATCTAGTTTTGCTAGTCGCATACAGCCTAAAGCGATTTGTTTATCCATATAGAACTCTCCTTCATATAAAATGGTTATAACATATTTAAATTTAGTTGTCCACAATTTTAGGACAACTCAAAATATATATTTTAAAGTTAAATTTCGAACCCTTGGTACGAGAAATTACAAAGCTATTAAGTGTTGTAAAAATTTATCTTAAATAGAATTTCACATAATTGATAAACCACCTCACAATGAAAAAATCGCCTTGTTAGGTTAGGTGATTTGTTCAAATATTTAGTTTACTAATTAAAAATTTTTATGGCACCACCTTTAACATAAAAGATATAGCTAAAAAGTAAGCATTTGACTAAAACCGCTAAAAATATCCTTTAGGATACCTTATGGGGGATTCTTAAGCATTTTAGAGGAAAGTTGTCGGCGACAAAGGCACTTTCATAAACTAGTTAAAAAGTCTTTTATCATATCTTTTAAGCGAAAACAAGGGAAAATCAGACACTATAATAATTATTGGTTTATTATTATCCATAAATAAATGTTTTATATATTTCGCTTGAATTTTCCTTAAACAACATCTTTAAAGTCATCGCAAATTTATCTGTTGAATCAGCCTCAATCATTATGGATTTAAATTTGTTAAACATTTTATTTGCTACCGTTAGTGAAAAATCTATAAAACTATTTACATCATTACATGTGATATAACATAATTCGTTTTCATCAACAAATATCAAATTATTAATTTTCTTATTTTCTATTTGACATATAACTTTATCAGGAACAAGTTCTATAAAATCATCAAAAGTTCCAGTGAAAGGATTAATATCTTTATGAGTTTCTAAATAATAATCATAGGCATTTTTTGTAATCATTTTAAATTCTTTATCATCTCTATTAAATATTTTAATACTAACCTGCTCATATTCATTCGAAATTAGGTCTTCTCTTGTAAAAGTTCTTTCATAAGTTTCTCTTTTTAATATAAAACCCAATTTTTTAAGGTTATTTATCAAATCTAATTTATTAGATTCAACCATTACTTGCAAAGGCTTATTTAAATATTTTTTAATTGCATTTATATGAGATTCTTTTATATTGCTAAATGTTTCATTAATTGGAAATAGATATTTATTGTTACTATGGAATATATTGTCATATGCTATAAAATAAGAATCAATCTTATCACTTAATTTGTAATAATAAAATGTTTCATTATCTGGTATTTGATTTCTTATTTCATTAGATAAATTTTTATATTCAATTTGGGTTATTACCATAATAACATCTCCCAATTCTTTTATAAATTATGGTCCTAAACAACCAAGAGGTACGACATATATACCGTCTTCAGGTCTTTGATATGCTATTTCCGTATTTGTTAATACCATTAAAAATGATGGTTTAACTTTAGATATATCAGCCAGTTTTAATAAATTACGACTTGCTTTATCTAATTCATTACTACCTAATTTAACTTCAATACCTCCCCAAGAACCATCTCTTAATTCAACAATTAAGTCAATTTCTAATCCTGATGAATCATTATAATAATAAACATTACCTCCAATATTTTCAGCATACACCCTAAGGTCTCTTGTAACAATTGATTCAAATAAAAATCCGAAAGTTTCAAAATCTTTCAAAAGTTTATCTGGCGTTAAACTTAATGCAGCAACAGCAATGCTTGGATCAACGAATTGTCTTTTATTTCCTTTTCTAATTCTGCTAGCACTTCTAACACTAGGGGACCATGCCTCAACATCCTCAATAATAAATAATCTCTCGAATGAATTCATATACGTATTAAATGTTTTCTCAGTTACTATTTCATTATAGTTTTGATCTTTATAGATTGTTGAGTTTGAGGCTAATGTTGAAACATTTCTTGCATAACTTTGAACAATTTTACGCATTTTTTTTATATCTTTCGATATTCCATCAATTTCCTTAGAATCTCTAGTAATAATCGAATTTAAAAGATCTTTTGGGATTTGTAATTGTGATTTTTTATCCAAGTCCAAACTTCCAGGCCAACCGCCACGACAAATCAAATAGGCAATATCATCAATAGTGATTGTAGACTTTTCAACAAAAGTTTTTGAATTTTTAAAAAGTTTTTTCAAAGAAACAAGCCCGTTAGATTCACCACTTTCATATAGACTCATTGGTCTCATATAAACGGAGTTAATTCTTCCTGTACCTGTATGAGATGTTTCTATGTTTTGTTTCCTAGTAGAACTAGTTAACAAATATGCCCCTCTATAATTGTTTTTATCAACATCAATACGAATAAAATCCCAAATTTCAGGAATGTCTTGCCATTCGTCGTATAGAATTGGTTTTTCGCCTTCTAAAATTTTATCATCTAAAACAGCAGCATAAGCTTGATATTCTTTCTTAATGCGAGGGTGTTGGAGGCTCACTATTGTTTTTGCAAAGATACTAGCAGTAGTTGATTTGCCAACCCATTTTGCTCCCTCAATAAGTACCCCACCACTATATTTCATCTTTTCTTTTATCTGTTCTTCAATCAATCTTTTTTTATAATTTATAGGCATTATCATATTGTTCCCTCCTCACATTTATTATATACATTCATTCCAGATTTTTTCAAGAGTTTTATTCCGGTTTTTTCAGAGATTTCATTCCAGATTTTTCAGAGATTTCATTCCGGATTTTTCAAGAGTTTTATTCCGTGTTTTGCAGATTATTAAATTATGTATATATAAAGTTTCTACTTGTCTCGGCTTGCTCTAAATTAAAAATGTCCACCCAATGTCCTAGCAAATGTCCACCCTATTTCTAGTATCTTAATTTATTTAATAAAAAATAATATTATTACAATTCCTTATAAATTAAAGGACCACTTTATTTTTTAAAACGACATTTTGTCGTCTTCAGCCTTTTTAAACATCTCCTCTAATTTTCTTCGTGTCTCCCTAACATTTCTTTAACAGCACCATTGGAATCGCTATGATTATATAAACGGTTCGAACCCTAGTTATGAGATTTTAAAAACCCATTTAAGTATTTTAAATATTCTATTTCAGATAGAAATTAACATTCTTAATAAACTTCTTTAAAATAAAAAAATTGCCTTACAAGGCAATTTTATCTCTCAATTAGATTTTACTAATTAAACATTTTTATGGCAGGGCCAGTAGGATTCGAACCTACGAAATAACAGGGTCAGAGCCTGTTGCCTTACCGCTTGGCTATAGCCCTAAATGCCATCAGTTATTATACACCAACCCATTTCTATTTTTCAATATTAATTACAATTTTTTAATAGGGAAAAATAAATAAAGTTGACCATTTTCTGAAGGGCAGTTGTATTCTAAAACTGCTCCTACAAGGTTTAATCTATTTTCAGGAATATAATCATGAATAACGTAATCGAAAACTTCTTGATAATTATCATCAACACGAGCATACAAATATTCAAAAGCAGGAATTGTCCATTTTTCCCATCCTTTTGGTGCTTTGATGCGATCTCCAACTTCAACTCCAGCCATGTAATATCCTTCTTTAAAATCTTTCCATGGTAAGAAGCTCATTGTTTCATCGCTCATTGCTCCCCAAAAACCAACAACATTTCCATACTCATCTTTCTTTGCAAATATGGTAATTTCTCCATATTTTTCCCCTAAGTCATTCCATAACGCTTCGATATCGTTAGTAGTTTTTTCCTTATCGTAGTAAATCACTTTCCCCAATATAGAAAACGCATCTCGTTCACAACTATTGACTTCAATCATTATTTTTCTACTAGTCATTTTGGAAACTTCTACTTTTTGTTCTAGAGATATTTTTTCCTTTTCTTTCGCCTTAGGAGCATCTTTTTTTTCTTCCTTATTATTCGTTTGATTCGCTTTGTTGCTCTTTCGAATACTAGAATATGTAAATAATAAGATTATGATAAAAACAACCATGATTAGTCCTGCGACTAAATAATAGTTAAAAGGATTTATATCTGATAAAATTGTTTGGTAATAAATCATATCTTTTCTCTACCCTTCAATTTTCTTAATCAATTTTCTACTCTAAGATGATTATATAATAATACAAAAACATACAATCCATGTTATCATGAATGATTAATACAATTCAAAAAAAACAAAAAACTCATATACGATAAGTCTATCAATATTCTTCAATGTATATAGTATTATTATACCTTTTTTTTCTAAAAAAAGAAAGAGGTAATTAAAATTAACAAATGCCTTGTCATGTAATTTCAAGTTAAATATAAGTTACTTTCAAAACATTATGTTCCTCTTATTATAACAATTTAAAAATGGTTAGGAGATAATCTTCTAACCATCTTTAATACTCTTTTAATTGATTTGCCTTTTCTAAAATGATTTCTTTACTCTTCATTAAGCGAATAATATTACTACGTTCATTATCTTCTAGTTTCATCTGAATATAACGAATTGATTCAGTCATATCTGGAATCATAATGAATTCTATCGCATTAACGCGTCGCCTTGTTTTTTCGATTTCTTTCGATAACATATCACATGATTTATCTAGTTGTGCTAATTCAATCATTTTCGGCAACAAATGAGATAAATCAATGATTGATTGGTCTAATTCACTAGGTGTGAAAGCAAAACCATAAGTCAAATCAATAGCTTTTTGAGTTTCATATTTTATAGTAGGAATACGAATGTTCATCACTGACTTAGAACCAACTTCTATAGTGGTAGCTTGTGAGGGAACCATCATCGCTTCTATCATTCCCACTCGACTCATCTTTAGTTTAGCCATACTAAACTTCTTCATGATTTGACTTAACGCTTCTTCTACTTCGATGCGCAAACTACGATTTTTTCTAATAAGCAACATGAATTGACGAATCATCTCATCTTGTTTATCTTTTAAAAGCTTATGTCCTCGCTTAGCAGTTGCAAGTTGCCTTTTTAAACGAGTCAATTCCATTCTTGTTGGATTAACACGCATTAATGACATAATTACACCTCTTCAGGAAGATATTTCTTTATTTTTTCTAAACTAATACGCTTCAATTCTGTTCTAGGTAAGATTGTTAATAGTCGCCAACCAATATCTAGTGTTTCTTCAATACTACGATTTGTTGTATATCCTTGTGAAACATATTGAAGTTCAAATTCTGTAGCGAATTTGCTATATAGTTTATCAACTTCAGAAAGGGCTGCCTCTCCTAAAATGGTCGATAATTCTTTGGCTTCTTTTCCACGAGCATAAGCAGCAAATAATTGATTCATTGTTTCTGAATGGTCTTCTCGTGTTTTATCTGCACCAATTCCTTTATCCTTTAAACGGCTTAGTGAAGGCAATACATCAATTGGAGGGGTAATATCTTTCAAGTAAAGGTCACGTGATAAAATGATTTGCCCTTCCGTAATATATCCAGTCAAGTCAGGGATTGGATGAGTTTTGTCATCTTCAGGCATTGTAAGAATTGGAATTTGTGTAATAGAACCCTTCTTGCCCTTAATCCGTCCAGCTCGTTCATACAAAGAAGCTAAGTCAGTATACATATATCCAGGATATCCTCGTCTACCAGGAACTTCTTTTCTGGCTGCTGATATTTCTCGTAATGCTTCAGCATAATTAGTAATATCGGTTAGAATAACCAATACATGCATTCCTAATTCATAGGCTAAATACTCTGCACAAGTAATTGCCATTCTTGGAGTCGCAATTCTTTCAATTGCTGGGTCATTGGCTAAATTCATAAATAAAACAGAACGTTCAATTGAACCAGATTTTTGGAAATCTTTGATGAAGAAATCTGCTTCTTCAAAGGTAATCCCTATTGCAGCAAATACAACTGCGAATTTATCTTCTGTTCTTTTTACCTTTGCTTGACGAGCAATTTGTGCTGCTAATCTTGCATGAGGTAATCCAGATCCAGAGAAAATCGGCAATTTTTGTCCTCGAACTAAGGTATTTAATCCATCAATAGCACTAACCCCAGTTTCAATGAATTCCCTTGGATAGTCACGAGCAACTGGATTTAATGGTGTACCATTAATATCCAATACCTTCTTAGGAATAATTTCACCACTACCATCTATCGGACGACCCATACCATCAAACGCACGACCTAGGATTTCAGGTGCTAACTTGATTTCAATTCCTCGCCCTAAAAAAGTAGCTTTTGAATCAGCAATCTTTAAGCCTTGTGACGAATCAAATAATTGCACTAAGGCTTTGTCTTCATTGATTTCTAGAACTTTACCCATTCGCTCTTCGCCATTGGCTTGTTTGATTCTTACTAATTCGTCATATTTTACATTTTCAACTTGATCGACTAACATCAATGGTCCGACTACTTCACGAATTGTTTTGTATTCTTTAGACATCGAACTCATCTCCTCTTTGTAATTCTTGGAATTCTTGATCCAAGGTAGCCATTATTTTGGCACATTCTTCATCGAAATGATCTTCTTTTAAATATTTCATTCGACCAATACGATCAAGTACTTCCATTTGTGTTAATTTATAAAAACTCAAATTATCTTTTAATCCTTTTTGCGATAAATGATACCAAGTTAATATAGCTTTCAACATACCATATTGTTTATTTAGCGAAGTGTAAGTATCGACTTCATGGAAAGCAATTTGATGCAAGTAGTCTTCACGAATACTTCTTGCGCACTCTAAAGTTAAACGATCCTGAAATTCTAGGGAATCAACACCAACTAAACGAACAATTTCTTGCAATTTTGCTTCTTCTTGTAAGATGCGTTTTGTTTCTTTTACTTGTGCTGACCAATCCTTTTTTACATTTTCGTCAAAGTACTCATTTAAAGTATCTTCGTATAATGAATAACTATTTAACCAGTCAATTGCTGGGAAGTGACGACTATAAGCTAATTGAGCACTTAATCCCCAGAATACTTTTACAATTCGTAGTGTTCCTTGTGATACTGGTTCTGAAGTGTCACCACCTGGAGGCGATACGGCACCAATGGCACTAATGGCACCTACACGATTATCTTGACCTAAGCATTTCACAAAACCTGCTCGCTCATAGAATTCAGCAATCCGCGAAGATAAATAAGCTGGATAGCCTTCTTCACCTGGCATTTCTTCTAATCGTTCTGACATTTCTCGCAGAGCTTCCGCCCATCGCGAAGTCGAATCAGCCATGATAGCCACTCGATAACCCATGTCGCGGTAATATTCTGCGATAGTAATTCCCGTATAAATCGAAGCTTCACGAGCTGCAACTGGCATATTAGATGTGTTAGCAATTAAAACTGTTCGTTTCATCAAGGATTGACCAGTTTTTGGGTCATGAAGTCTAGGGAATTCATTTAAAACGTCAGTCATTTCATTACCACGTTCACCACAACCAACATAAACAATGATATCTGCATCCGCCCATTTTGCTAATTGATGTTGTACTACTGTTTTACCTGAACCGAAAGGACCAGGAATTGCTGCAATTCCGCCAATAGCAATCGGGAATAAAGTATCAATTACGCGTTGCCCTGTAACCATTGGTGCTTCAGGAGCAAGCTTTTTTTGATACGGACGCCCTCTTCTAACTGGCCATGTTTGTAACATTTTTACTTCTATGATTCCTGTTTCTGTTTTGATTTTCGCAATCACATCAGTGATGGTTGCTGAACCAGAATGAAGCCAAACTAGTTCTCCTGATACCATCGGAGGAACCATAACTTTATGCATAACAGCGCTGGTTTCTTCTACCTCACCTAAGAAATCGCCACCAACAACTCGTTTTCCAACTTTCGCCAGCGGTTTAAAATCCCAGACTTTTTTTCGATCTAGTTTAGGAACATCAATTCCTAAAGGAATACGATCTCCAGCCATTCCATAAATAATATTTAATGGACGTTGAATTCCATCAAAGATACCTTCAATCAAACCGGGTGCTAACTCAACCGATAGAGGTTGATTGGTTAGATAAACAGGCTCTCCAGGTCCAATTCCAGCGGTTTCTTCATATACTTGAATGGAAGCCATATCACCCCGTAGTTCTATGACTTCACCAATTAATTTTTTCTCGCTTACACGAACAACGTCATACATTTGTACGTCTTTCATGTTTTTTGCAACAATCAGCGGTCCAGAAACCTTTGATATGATGCCGACATTTTGATTAAGATTATTTTCACTCATTGACGTCACCTTTTCTAAAATATATTAATGCCAATCGCTTTTTCAACATTTTCTTGAATTTTCTTTAACCCAACAGAGGCAGATTCTTTTTCCATTGGTAAAGGAAGGATCATCGGAAACGGGTACGATTGGTATTTTTCTAATGTTTCCGGAATGTGAGAATAAATTTCTTCACTGATAAAAATGATTTTAAATTTCTGATTTACTAATTTAAAAATGATTTGATCGGCTTCATTCGCCTGCTTAACAATAAATGTCTTAATCCCTAAGGCATTATAGATTAATACTGTTTCATCAAGGCCAATAGCAGCCATTTCTGTTTTTTGATTCATGGTTAGTCTCCTTAATAATCCAATAAATCACTAGGATTAAAATATGTACTTGCATAAATCATTCGAATATTTTTAGCTTCCGAAATTTTTTGTAAGTAGTAATAAATGATTGGTCCTATTGAAAAAGATTCGTTTCTTTCTTCTTTCATTAATTCCAATACCAATAAATCGAATAATCTCTCGATTTGATTTAATTCTGGTTTTTCAAAATAAGTCTTTAATGCTTTCATGATTTGTTCATCATAATATTCCATAAAAGCTCTAGGAGATGTTTCCTCGCTCATGGTAAAGCTTTCCCAAAATACTGTTTTGGGAATTAACCCATGATTAATAAACATCACTTCAAATTCGTTAATATCCCATTCTAGCAAACGACAACGTAACCAACTCATAACATTCGTAGTGTCAATCACTGCTTGAAAATAACGGCGCAAAGCCCTAGCTTGAGAAAAACCAATTTGACTAAAAATAAAATCATAAATAGCGTTATCAATTATACTGCTAATCAAGCGAGCGTTTGACAAACCATCTATTTGTTTTTCTATTCCCAATAATAATGTTTGGATATCTTTTGATAATAGCGAATAATCTTGGTTGAGAATGGCCGTTTCTAGAAGTTCTGGCTGAATGCTTCCTGTCTGGGCATAAACATCTATCTGGTCCAGACCGAATATTCTTTTCTTAAACATAATTTTAATATTAGTGGCATCATTAGCCATAAAAAACAAGTCAGTGAGATGTTTATCAGGACTTATCTCATCAAAATATTGCTTTAAAGCCACTAATTCAGCTTGAATATAATCTTCAAGATGATCGCTATTAACAGAACTTGCATATCCTAATTCCTTTAAAGTCTTCAAAAAATCGTTTTTTTCTACTCGGATTAATTTTGAAAACTTATTTTTATCGAATATACGACTTTCTATCGCTTTTATATTACCAATGGCATAGGGGTAATTCATATTATTCACCCCCAAATAAAATTTCTGCAATCTTCATTTCATAAATTTCTTTAAAATGTTCGATTTTAGTTTCAAAAGATAAATCAATATCAAATGCTTTACCCGAAAGAATTAACCCACCCTTGATATCGACTGGTTCTATTGATAATTGCAACCGCGCTTGGGGATGGTTAACCAGGCTATTTAATTTATCTAACAAACACAATTTGGCTTGTTTTTGATTGCTGGCAAATAAATGCAAATAGCGTTCATAATCGTTCTTGGAAACAAAAATAATCTCATCACCAGCAATTGTTTCTTGATTGATGAAATCGACGATTAGTTTACTTAATGTTTCATCGTTTAAAGCTAATAGATGATCTAATATTTTTTGAAAGACTTCATCGATAAGAGCTTTTTTCTTCGCTAATGTTCGCTTTTTTACTGCTTGTTCCTGCTCGGTTTTCTTCATTTTTGCCCAGTCTTGTCCGCGAAGCTTAGCCTTTTCTAACATGAGGGCGATTTCTTTAGAAGCATTCGCTATTATTTCATCATGTAGGGCTTGAGCTTTCATTTCACCGGCTTTCAATATTCTTTCAGCGTCTAGCGAGCCTTTCTCTTCGATTTTTTGATAGATTGAATTGCTTCTCATTTCTTCACTTCTTCCTATAGACCGGTAAGAATTAGAATACTTGCTAGTAAAGCAAGGATGGCATATGTTTCAACCAAGGCAACCATTGTCATTCCCTTTGCTGATGCTTCTGGTTGTTTTGCAACCATATGAATCGCACTAACAGCAGTTTTTGCTTGATAGATTGCTGAAATAAGGCCAACAATGGTAATAGGCATACATGCTCCAAAATAACTCCAGCCTTGAGCTTCCGTTAGATTAATAGGATTGCCGCCAAACATACCAATTTGTACCATTAATAAAATGGCGATTAAGAAACCATAAATACCTTGTGTTCCTGGTAAAGCCTGTAAAATTAACAGTTTACCGAATAATTCTGGTTTTTCTGAAAGTACACCAGCAGCAGCTTTGCCACCCATTTGTACACCAATAGCTGAACCAATTCCAGGTAAAATTGCTGCTAAAGCAGCTCCAATGATTGCAATAAGTAATCCGTCACTCATAATATTCCTCCTAATGAATGTTAATTTTCTTTGATTTGATTAATATGATTTAATTTTAAAGATAAAGGTTTAAATTCATAGCCACCGCCCTCATAGAATTTACCGAAAAATTCTATGTACTGCAAACGACTAGCATGGACATATGCGGATAATAAGCCCATTAATAAGTTAAAAACATGACCTACTAGATAAATAACAATTGAGAAAATAAATCCTATTACACTACCTTGAACCATTCCTGCTAACATATTCATAACCATAGCAATGACTGCAGTTGATAAGCTTAAAGCAAGAATTCTTGAATAGGAAAGGATATCGCTCATATAACTAGTGGCACCATATAAAGAATATAATCCGCTTCCCAAACGGCCAAAAATGTTTTTATTTTGACGCCCAGCAAAGAGAACGATCATCGCTGCACCAATAATTAGTAAAATTGTACCCGCCTGATTAAACTTTGGTAAGAAAAGCATACCTAGTCCAACGATAATCAATATCCAACTACCTTGGTCGACAAGGGCGGCAAAGTATTGTTTACTTTTTATATTTGCATATACTTTCACAAGCAATCCTGAAATGATATGGAGTGCTCCTAGAATCAACGATAAGATTAGCATTTTCAAAGGATCTTTCATCGGTTCTAGAAGGATGGGATTCCAGGTAGCACCGAAATAACTACCAAATAAAGCACCCCAAAACATTGTTGTTATACCGCTAAACATTAGAACCTTAAACAACTTTAATGAATTCCCCTTTGGTTTTAGTAATTTGATTAATACCGAAAATAATATAACCATGGTCAACCCATAACCCACATCGCCCATCATGATACCAAAGATTATCCAGTACCAAAATGACATCATCGGATTAGGATCGACTTCATCTGGACTAGGTTTTCCAAACATATCGGTGATAGTTTCAAAGGCAGAAACGAACCTATTGTTTTTCGTAACTGTTGGTGGTTGTTCTTCTGGACCTGGATCACTAAAATCAATATCATAACAATCCGTTACTTCATTAATCGCTTTTATTAGTGTTTTTTGACGATCACTTCTTACCCAACCTTGTAAATAAATGGCGGATAATGTCTTAGTAACTGGTGCTCTTTTCATTTCACTCACCGACGCCATCTGATCACTAAGAAGTTTCAATTCGGTTAATTGTTTAGACAATGATTTCATTTCTTCTGTAATAGCAAGAATCGTTTGTTCATTGGTTTCTAATTGTTTCTCTTTTCTAGCAATAATATCTGCTACAAGAAATGGTTCTTGTGGCAAGGTGATCTCATTAAACCCCAATAAACGAACCTTTTCCATCGTTGCTTGTTCATCTTCAACATAATTTGCGATGAGTACTGCTTGTCCATCAGAAGTGTTTTTAAAGAGATTACATTCTCCTCCTGTCTCAAAAATGAGTTGTTTCAAAGTTTCTACATTCTTCCCCGCAACAAAACCCAAATGAATATTAACATACCTAGAAAAATTCAATTTATCCAGTGGTAAATCTAGGTCTTTCCAAATATCATAAAAATGAATAGATTCTTTTAAAGACTCGTTTTCATTCCTTAATTGTTGCAGTTTTTCTTCTGCTTTCTCGACTTGTTCTAACATTTGTTCTCGTTTTGGATCGAGAGTAACAAAGGTTTCATAATCAACTTCATGATAATTGCTAAATAATTTTTGCTTTTCTTGAAATTTCTTTAAAAAGCGCATCGATTTATCAGTTCTTTGAATTACATTCTCCTCATAAATAGCATCTTCTTCAAATACTATATCTTCTGAGGCGAGAAGCATTAATTCCCCACTTTTTTGAATTGATGATAACAATGGCTTTAAATCCTCTTTCAAGGCCACAATGTGGACTTTTTTCATTGGTACAATCATTTAACGATTACCTTCTTTAAAACAAAGTCAATGGCAGCATCAAATTGTTTTGTAGCATCTTTTACCATTAAATTATCTTCTGTTGTAGCTTTTTGATCGATGTTTATTTGTTCTTTATTTATCATTTCATTAAATTTTATTTCTAAAGCTTTTAAATCTTTTTCTGCTTGCAAATGCATTTTTTTCGCTTCTGCTTCGCTATTAATTTTTGTCGTTTCTAAAAGTTCTTTCACTTGTTCATTAGCGTTTTGACGCATTTTTTCTGCTTTTTCTTCCGCTGTTTGAATTAATTCTAAAATGGACATTACCATTCACCACCCTTATAATACACTTTAATATTTTACCATATTTAAAAACAAAAGTCTAATAATAATTGAATTATATTGATTGATATATCTTAAAAAAACGCTATTCCTTCATTTGAATATCAATAGCCTACCTTTTTATAATTTCTTGATCAATCAATTACGGTTTTCCATAACCCATCCTCTTATTTACTTGTAAATATTATATAGTTTTATAAAGAAAAAACAAACATCTTGATTAAAATGTTGCTTAGTTCAACAAGTTTTTCTTGAATGCATGTTTTAAAAAAGAAACATAAATAATAATATCCTTATTACTGAACTAAATATCAATTTTCATTATTCTTACAACTTTTTTACTATAAAATTTGCGAAAACTACCAAATTAGCCTATAAAACAAAAAGGGGTTTAATACAAATCATTAAATTTTGTATTAAACCTATTCGTTCAATATAGACAGCACTACCATTATTAATACAAAATAAATACCTTCTCGAAGAAACTGATACCCCTACTTAAAAATTTGCATATTCCTATTTTTTTAAGTTTCAGTTGTTTGCAAATTGCAATCATCTTACTTATATCTTGCTTAATATGTTACTTAACATACCTTTGATTCTTGCTGTTTGGTTTATCCGGAAGTGTCATTTTTATTAGGCCGTTTTCGATTGCAGGATTTAAATATCTAGCTCGTAAAGTTTCTTTTGACTTAATACCAAGTCTGTTCATTATTTCATTTGCAGATAACGGAATATCTGGTTCCATTACATCAAGTAATCTATTTACCTGGTCAGATATATTTTTTGTTTCTCTAGACACATTAACAATAACTTCATCAAGAGTTTCGTCAATAAGTCTCAACATAAATTCAACAAATCTATCTGAATTCCCATTTTTGTGACATTCTGCTATTTTATCATAGTATTCCGACTGATATTTTTGAATTCGTGTTTCAATTGGAATATACTCAAAAATAGGATTCCATTTGGTAAGTAATACACTTTGCCACAAACGGACAGTTCTACCATTGCCATCACTAAACGGATGAATAAAAACAAATTCGTAATGAAATAGGCATGATTTTAGAAGCATTGGTGTTTCATTGTCATTCTTTAACCAATTAAATAAATTATTCATCAAACCAGGCACTAAATCTTGTGAAGGTGCAACAAAAATAACTTGTTCTCCGCTAAAAACACCTTCCCCGTGATTTCTATATTTACCCGATTCATCAACGGTCAAGTATGTCAATATTCCATGAGCCTTTAATAAATCTGCTTCGCTATATTCATCAAATTCATTTATCATTTCATATGCTTTATATGCGTTCTTAACTTCCTGAATTTCTTTTTGTGGACCTATTACTATTTTTCCTGCAATAACATCTCTTACTTGATCCAATGATAAAGAATTTGCTTCTATTACCAATGAAGAGTGAATAGATTTAATCTTGTTATTTCTTCTTAATGTAGGCATTCTCTTTAAGGACTGAAATGATGTAATTCTTCCTAATTTTTCAGTAATAGACATACTTCTTAAAAGCATTTCATTTGTAATCGTAAATGGTGGTTTATACATAATCTTATCCTCTTACTAGCTATCTATATTATACACTATTTTCAAAGAAAAAACAACTATCTTGCTTATATCTTGCTTAAAATGTTGCTTAAAATCGCTATGCAACACTTCAAACCATATTAAAACACTTAAACATAGGTACCTTCTCTCCATTATTAACTATATCTTGACAAACCACGACTAAATTATCTGCACCTTCTTCTACTTTATTAAGTCCAATCTTTATCTCGAAATCACACCAATTTCCATCATCAAGTTTATTTCCCTTATAGTATTGATGACGAAATAGTCTTCCGCTTTTTCAAATAACTCATCCCTACTTTTAGAATAACTGAATCAATTTTATACATTTACTTCAATTATATTTTTTATTGTCTCATTTTGCAACGATAGGGTTTCGTATCGTCTCAAATTGAAACGATTTATTTTCCTATCGTATAATTATTACAAATAAAAAAAAGGATTAAATAAAGCTATTACAAAAATACACACCTTTCGATTACTTTACTCACTTCCATCACATAAGAAAAAGGAGATACTTAACGTACCTCCTAAAAAGTATAATTTACTTTTATATATGGAAAGAGGCTCCAAAAAACATACAATTCGCACCATTATAGTAGAGTTTTGTACCCCTAAAATGACTTTTTAATACCAACTTTAAAGCAATAATTTCATTACTACAGTTTCTTATAGTCAAATATTATTTTAACACTACCTGCCAAATATCATCATGTACTACATATTGGAACTCATTTAATGATTCTGAGTTCATTACTTTTAATAAATCTTCAAAATCTTCTACTGTATCTAGATTAGGTAAATCACTATATTTTATCCAGCTGACTTCACCTTCACTAGAGGATTTAAGATTTCCTTTGAATTCATGTGATTTAAATAAGAGTACTACATATCTACCTTGTTTTATTGGAAATTGCTTAACTCCTACTAATGTAGGATTGAAAATTTCAAGCCCTGTTTCCTCTTTCATTTCTCGTATTACTGCATCAACAAAGGATTCATCCTTTTCTACATAACCACCTGGTAAGGTATAACCATGCCAGTCTTTTTTTATTCTATTTTGGAGTAATATTTTATTACCATCCTCAAGTAAGCATAAAACGGTTAATTCTACTCTTTCTGTTCGATCTTCTTTTTTTTTACTATTAGTTTCTTTCGTTAAATTATCAAATAATTCATTTAGTCCAACATCAAACTTTTGTATTAAAATCTCTAGTTTATCAAAGCTAATATCATTAACCCCTTTTTCTATTTTATTGATTGTAGACTTTGAAGTATACCCTAATTCTTTTGCAAATTCCTCTTGTGATAATCCTTCACCTAATCTAATTTCTTTTATTTTATTTCCTAATTTATTACTCATAATAATCTCCGTTTAATAAATGCATAATCACATTAATAATTACATCCATTTCTTCTGGTTTTGATTCTGCAGTTAATAATGTAATTGCAACCAATGTATTATTTGAAAGCACAAGCTTACCATCTTTAACAAGCTTCTTATTTTTATTCAAAAATTCTAAGAATAAAGTTGCAGCAATACGTTTACATCCATCTATAAATGGGTGATCTTTAACAATGAAATATAAAAGATGTGCTGCCTTCTCTTCGATTGTTGGATAAAGCTCTGTATTAAAAACATCTTGATATATTGTTTTTAATATACCATCTAATTTGCCTTTTTCTAATTCTACTCCAAATAGATTAGAATTAGAATTAAATTTCATAGAATCTATAATAGTTCTTGCCTCAGCATATTCCAATTTATAAATAGGGATGTTGCCATCAGGTTTTACTATCCTATGATGATCATAATCATCTAATAAATCTAAGGCATTAGTATATTTCTTAATAACTTCTTCCAATTCATATGAATCTATATTTAATACACTGGCTAGCATCCTATTTTGTACTTCTATAACTTTATTTAAGGTTTCTAAACGTTTAGTATTAACAGCATAGCCTTTAATAAGATAATCCTTTAACACTTTATTAGCCCATTTTCTAAATACAATACCTCTTTGTGATTTAACTCGATATCCAGTAGATATGATCATATCTAAATTATAGATTTTAATCTTACGAGTCACCTTACGATTACCTTCAATTTGAACAACCGAGGATTCCTCGGTTGTTGATTCGTCAAGTTCATTATCTTTTAGTATATTTTTTATATGTAATCCGATATTGTCCGTCGACACATTAAATAATAGAGCCATTTCCTTTTGACTTAACCAAACCGTGTCATTTTCTTTATCGGTTCTTACATCTAGTTCAAAATCATTATCTACAAACTTTACAACTTCAAATTTATCATCCATAACATGCCTCCTACAATTTAATTTTAACATGTTGTAGATTTAAAATCAACAACTGTTGTAATAAAAACTCTGACACTAAGTATCAGAGTAATGTATGTGTCTGGGGCGAACGATGGGAATCGAACCCACGAATGCCGGAGCCACAATCCGGAGCGTTAACCACTTCGCCACGTTCGCCATAAAAAATGGCAGGGGTAGAAGGATTCGAACCCTCATCTACGGTTTTGGAGACCGCTGCTCTACCGTTGAACTATACCCCTAGTTCATGCTTTAATATTATACTAAAATTAT
>JAAYBG010000118.1 GCA_012718985.1 Acholeplasmataceae bacterium | reverse complement strand
GGGTGGCGCCTCCAAATAAGTACTCCAACTTTGATACAATTTTTTCAAAGTTGGAGTTTTTGTTTTATACACCGAAAATGGCTTGAAATCAGGCTTTTCAGGACTTTAGCAAAAATGAACAAACCCCGAAATTGAGAAAAATACCACTCAATTTCGGGGTTTTGCATTAAATCTGCACATAGCCTCAAAAGCTATCGTTTGATTTTTGGGGTAATCGTTTGATATTAGGGGCTATCGTTGGATTTTTGATTTTCACAAATTGTAAGAAGTTATCTGGAGGTGTTGCTATGAATACATCAACCCAGTTGAAGGCACTGATTCGAAATTTATTTAAGGACCAATTTCGGGATTTTGCATCAAAACTGTACACAACTTCAAAAGCTTAAATTATGTGTATTATTATTTTTGATTTAACTTTATTTTTTGATAAAATACCTTTACAAACAAAGAATAATTTGATATTATTAAAGCATCAGAACAATTTGCTTTTTTACTGGAGAAAAAACCTTTAAAATAAAAGAAATTATAGCTTAATTTAAAGAGGGGTTTTAATGGTAGGATATGCCGAGCTCGCAAAATTAAATACTTTTACTATGGATGATGTATTTAAACTTGTTGGAAACAAAAAGACTGCATCTCCCCTTGTTCTGCGTCTATCAAAAAAAGGTTTAGTGAAGAAGATCAGAAACAACCTTTATACATGTATTAATATAGCTGATGGACAGCCTGTGGCATCTAAATACCAGATAGCTTGTGCGGTCAATAATAGTGCATATCTTTCACACCATTCAGCTTTTGAGTATATGGGTATATCAAATCAGGTATTTTACGAGATTTATGTTTCTTCAGAAAAACGCTTTGACGATTTTGAATTTAATGGGATAACCTACAGATATATCTCGTCGAAAATGTCGGTTGGAGTTATAAAACCTAAGAACACACAGGGAATTCGTGTTACCTCATTGGAACGTACAGTAGTCGATAGCATAAAAGACTTTGAAAAAATCGGTGGACTTGAAGAATTATTAAATTGCATAGAAGCTACACCATACTTAAAAAAAGATGAATTAATAAAGTGTTTGGATGAATATAATCTGCAATTTTTATATCAAAAGACAGGTTTCATACTGAATAATTATAAAAGCCAATTTCAATTATCAGATGAGTTTATATCCTATTGCAAAGATAAAATGGGGAAAAGTACGCGTTACCTTACGAAGGATAGTACAAAATATCTGAAGGAATGGAGATTGGTGGTGCCTGAATATCTTTTTCAAGTAAATGAGCAAGGAGGACCCCCTCTTGTTTAGGTATGATAAAAACTATATTTCAAAAAGAGCCTCTGAACTCGGCTTTGTACGTGATACTTTGGAAAAGGTGTATCGCTTGGCGGATATTCTTGAATATCTCAATACAGAACCAAAACTTAAAGGCAAATTAGGACTAAAAGGTGGAACCGCAATAAATTTAACAATTTTTAACCTTCCACGGTTATCTGTAGATATTGACCTTGATTATTTAGTAAATAATAGCAGGGAAGAAATGCTTCATGACAGAGAAATTATAAATGCGACGATTGAGAGTTTTATGGAGTTTAGTGGCTATAGACTGAGTCCAAAAACAAAGAAACCGCATAGTCTTGATTCGTGGGTTTACGAATATGTGAATTTGGGTGGAAACAAGGATAACATTAAAATTGAGATTAATTATTCCTTGCGGGCGCATGTTTTGCCTGCTAGAGAAGTGCGCATAGTTACTGAGCATTTTGAAAGCGAATACAAATTGAATTGTCTTAATGCCATTGAGATATTTGGAAG
>JAAYBG010000117.1 GCA_012718985.1 Acholeplasmataceae bacterium | reverse complement strand
GAAGCGATATTTTGACGATTTTCACTCAATGGGTTTTACACCCATATGTGCTAAAAGCCTTGATATATAAGGGTTTTTCACACACTCACTCTTTTGTCCTTGACATCAATGTCACGCACTCAACGTGGTAAGTTCCAACAAACATATCAACAATCGTCTTGTTTTCTATCTTATAAGCCCCTTCCAGCACTTTTAAATCTCGTACTAACGTGGTTGGATCACATGATACATAGATGACCTTTTGTGGTTTTAATGACAAAATAGCATTTAAGAATTCAGTGGTTGAACCACTTCTTGGTGGATCCATAACCAACACATCTATTCCAACATTATCTTTCACCATTTGTTTTAAGAATTCAGTGGCATCATGACAATAAAATTTGATGTTTCTTATTTTGTTTTCGTAAGCATTGGCCGATGCATTAGAAACTGCTTGTTTACTAGATTCAACACCGATGACTTGTTTTGCTTTTTTAGCTAATACCATACCAATGGTTCCAACACCAGAATAAGCATCTACTACTACTTCTGTTCCTGTTAGAGAAGCATATTCTTCTACTTTTTGATATAGTTTTTCTGTTTGTTCTGGATTAATTTGGAAAAATGCTTTTGATGATATTTTAAATTTGATTCCTAATAAATAGTCTTCAATATAACCTTTGCCAAATAAAATTCTTTCTTCCTCTCCTAAGATAATACTTGTTTTACGATTATTGATATTTTGAATGATCGTGGTGATATAAGGGAACTTATCTTTCAATCGTTTTACAAATTCACTTCTACTAGGGAAAATATCACCATTTGTAACAACAATAACCATAACTTCCCCAGTAACATGAGCTTCACGAACTAAAACAAAACGAATCAATCCCGTTCTTTTATCTTCATTATAAGGAGATAGTTTTAATTGCTGCATGATTTGTTGAACATATTTTACAATTTCATTTTGTCTTTCTGATTGTACTAAACAATGATTTAGATGAATAATACGGTGAGATTCTTCCTCATAGAATCCATAAACGATTTTGCCTTCCCGATATTTATAAGCTACTTGCATCTTATTTCGATAAGCTGTTTGCTTTTTTGCTGGAATAATCGTATCAATCTTAAAAGGAAGCTTCCCTTTCTTAAAACACTCTTCAACAATCCTCTGTTTAAAAGCGATTTGGTCGTCATATTTCATATGTAATAACTGACATCCACCACAAAGGTTAAAAACATCGCACTTCACTTCTGTTCTCATAGGGGATGTTTTTAGAATTTTAATCAGTTTAAACTTTTGGTATTTTTTATCCTCATCAAAAGAAAAAATTCCTACTTCTTTAGGCAAGAAGTTAGGAATTTCAAAAGTTTCTCTTCCGTATTGACCAACACCTTGACCTCGTTCATTTAATCTATCGCATTTTAATTCCACTTTCTTCACAAATTCACCTTCCTTAAGAATCGATAAATTCAAGAATATCTTGCAAGATGGGTTCATAATTTTGTGACATTAACATTAAATGCGTAATGCCTTCATAAATTTTCAGTTGACGATTCGGATTGGTACAAATCGAATATAAAAACTCTACCGATTGTTTTGGTACTAATTGATCTAATTTTCCCCAACAAATCAAAACTGGATTTTTAATTTCTACTAAATCTTTATTGCAATTTAAGACAATATCCTTAAATTCTTTATAGGCTTTCCAGATATAAGAACGAAGATATTTTCTTAAAACAAAACCAAATCCTGTCGTACTATCGCTGGCAACCGCTTTGAGTAAATTTTTATAGGCTTCTTGTTCTTTTGGCTCTTTCTTTAAAATTGCTTTCTCTAGAGAACTAAAATTACGAGCACTAAACTCAGTCGTTGTGATTAAGGCTTTTGGATTAAAATATTTGTTGGCTGGAGCTAACAGGATGAGCTTGTTGAAATTGCGGAAACTGGATAAACAACTCGCTAGTGCTCCACCCATCGAAAAGCCCATTACATCAATTTCTTTATAGCGACGATGAAGATCATCAAACGTCTTTGTCAAGTGTTTAAAGGTATCTTCCTTATTAAATTTATCATAATTATAATCATTTT
>JAAYBG010000019.1 GCA_012718985.1 Acholeplasmataceae bacterium | reverse complement strand
GGACGGATATCCATGCTATCTATCAAGAACTAATAAAGGGTAATCCTTGTTGTTTAGGATATAAGGCGCAAGATACCATTAAAGAAATGGAAAAAGGAAAATTGACAACTTTAGATCGCCAGAAATTGTATCTTGTCCAGACACCACAAGGGGTTTATCGTGATAATATGATTGAGGCAATTATAAAAGCGACGAAAGAAAATTTTATTGCTTATGATGATTTAAGTCTCTTAGAAAGATATTTTGGGGTAACCCCCACAATTATATCGGGGAGTCCTTATAATCTGAAAATAACTACAATTGAAGATATTGAGTACATTACTAAAATCTTAGGTGAAAAAAATGAAGTATAAAATAGGGCATTCTTATGATATTCATCGTTTGGAAAACAATCGAAAACTGATTTTAGGGGGTGTTGAAATCCCTTATTCAAAGGGCTTGCTAGGACACTCTGATGCAGATTGTTTATTACATGCGATTGCGGAAGCGATAATCGGAGCCTTAGGATTGGGAGATTTAGGAACACATTTTTCGGATAAAGACCCACAATATAAAGACAAGCAATCTAGTTACTTTATTGGTGAAGTTAAAAAAATGTTGCACCAGCACCATTATTCCTTGGTTAATATTGATGCTACAGTTTTCATTGAAGAACCGTTGTTGCGTCCATATCTATCGGATATGAAGAAAAATATTAGTGCATTATTGGATATTGAAGATTCACAAGTTAATATTAAAGCAACAAGAGGTGAAAAACTAGGTTATATTGGTCGTAGCGAAGGAGTAGCGGCAGAAGCGGTTGTTTTAATTGTAAAGGGAAGAGAATTGAAAAGACTTTAGGGCGAAAGCCCTTTTTGTTTTGTTTAATTTGTATATCACTTTACATTTTTATGTAAAATGGGTATAATATATAATAGATTTAGAAAGGGAAATGGTTATGAATAAAGTAGAAATAGAAAACAAAGTAAAAACAATTCTCGATAAGATTCGCCCTTATTTACAACGTGATGGTGGGGATGTTGAATTTGTCAGGATTGAAGAAGGAATTGTATATGTGAGAATGTTAGGTGCCTGTGTTGGATGTTCTAGTCTTGATAATACACTTAAAGATGGTATAGAAGCATTTTTATTAGAAGAAGTGCCTGGTATCATCGGTGTAGAAAACATTACTGAATAAGTAGGAAACGGAAAAAAGAATATGGATAAAGTTAAATTCGGGAAAACATTTTATAATGTATGTTTGATCATTTGTGTGGTTATTTTATTAGCTGCATTTTTAATATTTAAGACAAAGGATTCTTCGGGAAATATATTACCGGAAGAAGAATTAATTCAAACCTGGATTTTCAGATATCTAGTTTCTTTTTATATGTTTACTTTCCTGATACCATTAGCTGCCCTTGTTAGAGAATACACGAGTGGAGAATATGTAGCAAAAAAAATGAAAATAAAAATTGTTGTTGGTGTTATTGCTCTTGTAGCAGGTACAATTTTGATTTTTGTTACATGGAATTTGAGCACTGCTCAATTATGTATGCTGGGAGCAATGCTTAGTGCTGTTTATATTTTAGCTCCCACAACAAAAACACCACTTAAAAAATAAATATGAAAAAGCTTTTCAAGAAAGTTTATATCGAGATTTCCAATGTTTGTAATTTAAAATGCCCGTTTTGCTCACCAACAAGTAGACCGCAAACGATGATGACGGCAGAGAAGTTTGGTGAAATTATAAAACAAGTAAAAGAATATAGCGATTATATTTATCTCCATGTAAAGGGGGAACCCTTAATTCATCCTCAGTTTATGGAGATTTTATCTATTGCGGAAGCAAACAAAATGAAAGTAAATATAACAACCAATGGAGTCATGATAAATAAAGTAAAGGAAACCTTATTTGCAAGTAAAGCAATTCACCAGATTAATATATCGCTTCATTCTATGGTGTGTTTAAACGATAAAGAAAAAGAGATATATTTAGATTCTGTTTATGACTTTATCAATGATGTTTCAAAAAAAAGAAGTTTCTTTGTCTCGTTAAGACTCTGGACTAAAAATAAAAAATTAAATGAAACCATTTTGCATTACTTGGAAAATAAGTTGAACCAAAAAATAATAATTAGCAGAAAAAGTATCATGGAACAAGTTTATCTTTCTTGTGATGAGGAATTTTCTTGGCCTAATTTAAGTTTGCCATTTGTTTCTGATATAGGAACTTGTTTGGGAACAAGGGATCAAATTGCAATTCTTGCAAATGGTGATGTCGTTCCGTGCTGTTTAGATGCGGAAGGGATTATCAAACTAGGCAATTTATTTGAAGAAAACTTAACCGTGATTCTTGCTAAACCTCGTTTTTTAGAAATGAAAAAGGGATTTGAAAATAGAAAAATTGTTGAAGAACTTTGCAAAAAGTGTAGCTATCGTCTTCGCTTTGAAAAAAAATGACTTAACAAAGAAAACCTTTTATGCTATAATACAACTAGGATAATAGGTGAGCAAAATGATTAAAAAAGGAGAAATTGTTTACGGTAAAGTAACGAATATTTTAGGTTATGGTGCTTTTGTTACTGTTGATAATTACGATGGATTAATACATATATCCGAATTTTCTGATAATTTTGTAAGAAGTATTAAAGATTATGTAACTGTTGGTCAGCAAGTGAAACTTAAAGTTTTAGATGTTGATGAAGAAGGAAAAAGACTACGACTAAGCTACAAAGCATTGAACAAATCACGTGGAGTGAAAGGAGAAATTCCTAAATATACAATTGGCTTTGCCTCATTAGAAAAAGCAATGCCAAAATTTATATCGGAACAATTTAGGGGAAATAAATAATATGAGTGTTTTAAAAGTTGATTATACAAATGTGTTGAAATTTGTCAGCAAAGAAAAAATTAATGAATATCAAGAAGATGCTTTATTGGCGTTAAATAAATTAGTGACTAAAACAGGGGCAGGAAACGATTATGTTGGTTGGGTTGACTGGCCAGTTTTAATTAGTCCTGGAGAGATTGAAGATATTCGTGAAACGGCAGAAATCATTAAAGAGCAAAGCGAGTGCTTATTGGTTATTGGTATTGGTGGCTCTTATCTAGGTGCAAGAGCAGTTATCTCTATGTTGGAGGATTATTATCCTACGAAGAAGGGGTTAGAAATCATTTTTGCTGGTCATACGCTTTCTTCTACCTATACTGTTGAATTATTAGAATATCTAAGACATCGCGACTTTTCAATTAATGTTGTTTCTAAGTCGGGGACAACAACGGAACCTGCGATTGCTTTTCGTTTGGCAAAGGAATTGCTAGAAGAAAAATATGGCAATGAAGCGAATAAACGAATTTTTGTTACTACATCAGAGGAGAATAGTGTTTTACATAGCATTGCCAAAACAAGTGGTTACAAAGAGTTTTTTATTCCTAAAGATATTGGTGGTCGTTATTCGGTACTAACGGCGGTTGGATTGTTACCAATTGCTTGTGCAGGGTATGATATCTACGAGATTTTAAAAGGAGCAATGGATGCACGCCAAACTTATAGCAATACTTTATTTTGGGAGAATGATGCATTGATATATGCAACGATTAGAAACATTCTTTATCAAAGTGGTAAGGACATTGAACTTCTTGTATCTCATGAACCTAAATTAAAATATTTTGCTGAGTGGTGGAAACAATTATATGGTGAAAGTGAAGGAAAGGACCATAAAGGGTTATTTCCTGCAAGTGCGGTTTATTCCACGGATTTACATTCTCTTGGGCAATATGTACAAGATGGTCAAAGAAAACTGTTTGAAACGGTTATCAATATAGTAAATCCAGAAAAGAATATCGTTTTAAATCG
>JAAYBG010000116.1 GCA_012718985.1 Acholeplasmataceae bacterium | reverse complement strand
TCTCACACTGCCTAGCAGCCTCCTCTGCCGAACGGCCTTGTCCGCACAAAACTTCCATCTTGCGCAAAATTACATTAATTTGTTCCGTAGAATAATTTTTTCTTGCCATGTTAGTAATCTCCTTTTGGCTCTCGCCTTTATTATATCATTACTAACTTTCAAACTGGTACAATTTTAGGGGGGCATATCAACTATTGAAGGATATGTTGTCGATGACCCTCAAGGAGCTTATACATACGGTATACAAGATTTCAAATCAGGAAATGCAGTTACTGTGTATAACTCTTGTACAAATAACGATGCTTTAGATAAATTAAAAGAAATGAAGGGTCAATATGTAAAAGCAACTATTATTGTTTATGACTATCATTCAAATGGCTATTGGCGAGTTTTAGCTATTGCTTCTGAAATCGAAGTAGCAGAAGTTCCTGTATTGAGCGACCAAGAAAAAGTTGCATCAACAAAAGAACAATTAACAGCAGCATTTGATGGAAAAACCATTTATGCAGATATTGATCTTCCAAAAACTAATGATTTTGAAGGCTTAACTATTAGTTGGGTTTCTGATAAACCAGAAGTTTTAAGTGCAGAAGGAGTGAAAGGTACATCTCCTGAAATCGAAAACGTTGTAAAATTAACAGCTACGATTACTTCAGGTTCTTTAACAGAAACACTTGAAATTACAATTAATGTATTTATGTTAGCAAAGACTAGCGTAAAATATGCTTTATATACAAGTGATTTAGGTGGAGATACTGTGTGGGTAGAAGGTAAAATTGTTGCATTAGACGTTGATGGATACTTCTACTTAGCCGATGAAACTGGCGTGATTTATGTTAGAACTAAATTAACTGATGATGTTGCCGCTTTAGGCGATAGCGTTAAAGTTATTGGTAAGACATCATTCTATAACAATAAGAACAAACAATATACAAGACAAATGGCAGCAAGTTCAATTACTAAATTAGAAACTGAAGTTACTCCACTTGCCGCAATTCAAACAACAATTTCTGGCTTCCCAGCACTAGATGTTGCCGATGGTTTATTAACCGATTTAGGCTATGCTCAAATTAAGGGAAATAGTGCTTATGGCAAGATTATCGAAATTACAGGCTATGTTCAAACAAGAGGAACATATGGTAACATCTATTTATGCGAAACAACTGAAGAAACATCTGCAGGTATCTTATATTACTACAAGTCTAGCTATCAAAGTGAGATTAAAGAATTGGTTGGTAAATTAGTGAAGTTCACCTGTGTTATTTATGATGCATCTGCAGGAGATGGATGGAGACTTGGATCATGTTTGAGTTATGAAGAAGTAACCGCTCCAATCGCATTTGAACCAACTCCAGGAGCTATTACAATTGCTGAAGCAATTGCAGCGGCAAAAGACACTGAAGTGATTGTTGAAGGTGTAGTAAAATATGCATCAGTAGGAAATGGTATTATTGTTGAAGATTCTACAGGAACCATCTTTGTTTATGATAAAACATTAACAGGATTTGTTGCTGGTGATGTTGTTAGCGTTTCTGGTAAAAAGGGAGAATATAATTCATCTCCACAAATTGGTACGGCAACAGTTACTCGTAAAGGAACAAGTTCTTATGTTTACACTTATGAAACAAATACTTTAGCGGAAATTAATGCTATGAGTAATGCAGATAAGACAATCTTCGGTAAGGTATTTAAGGTTACAGGAACATTAGTAGCTAGCGGAAATTATGTTAATATTAAGTTTGGTGATGTAACACAAAACTTATATAATGATGCTTTCAACTTATCGATTTTAAAACCTCTTGTAGGTCAAGAAGTAGAACTATTGGTTGTAATTTACAACTACTATGCAAAGGGTTCAGTTTACAACTTGTTCCCGATTGCTACAACAGTGCGCGTTATAACTCCAGGTGCATAACAATAAAAAGCAAGTCTTAGTGTGAAAACACTAGGACTTTTTTTATGGAAAAGAACGCTATTAATTGCGAATATTTTGGAAATATGATAGAATAAACATATTGAAGGAGAGCTAATATGCAATATAGAAAGTGGTATGATAAGGAAATTGTAACTTCTACTTTAGGGTTTGGAGCTATGAGATTAAAAGTTGTTGATGGCGAAATTGATGAAGCAAAAGGATTGGCTTTGATTGATAAAGCTTACCAAAACGGAGTTAATTATTTTGATACCGCAGTTCCCTATACTGATGGTAAGAATGAAACATTTGTTGGAAAAGCTTTAAAGAGATATCCACGAAATAGTTTTTACTTAGCAACAAAATTGACGATTCGCTTGTATAAAACAAAAGAAGAGTTAAAAAAAGCAATCGATAAACAATTACAGAATTTACAAACTGATTATATAGATTTTTATTTAATGCACGCTTTAAATAAAAATACTTTTCGAACTATCAAAGAATGGAATATTATGGAAATTGTTGAAGGTTGGAAAAAAGAATGGAAAATAAGAAATATAGGTTTTTCTTTTCATGATGATTATGAAACATTTAAGGAAATTGTAGATTATTACCCTTGGGATTTTTGCCAGATACAATTAAATTATATGGACGATGAAATCCAACAAGGAATCCAAGGATATCATGACCTTGTGAAAAAAGAGATTCCTGTTGTCATTATGGAACCAGTTAAGGGAGGAAAGCTTGCTTCCTTTAATGAAAAAGTAGCAAGCAAGTTGAAAAAATATAATCCGGAAGCATCTCTGTCGAGTTGGGCGATGCGTTGGGTAGCATCACTAGATGGCGTTAAGGTTATCTTAAGTGGTATGAATGAAATGGATCAGGTAGAAGACAATTTAAATACTTTCAGCAACTTTAAAAAACTAAACGAAGAAGAACAAAAATTAATTAAAGAAGTGAAAGAAGACCTGAAAAAAATTACCGAAGTAGGGTGTACAAATTGCGAATATTGTATGCCATGCACAGTTGGCGTCAACATTCCAGGTAATTTTAGAATCTTTAATGATTATGCTATGTATAAAGCAGAAGGCGATTCCAAATGGAGATATAATGATTTGATTAGTAAAAAAGCAAACGCAAGTTTATGCATTGAATGTGGCAAATGTGTTCCTCAATGTCCACAAGGGATTGATATCCCTAACGAATTAAAAAGAATGTTGAAAGTCCTTCCTTTTTTGGAATAAAAGGAAAAGAAAATGATTGGAAGCATTACAGAAACAAAAAGGATTTTAGATAAATATAATTTACAGGCAAAGAAGAAATTAGGGCAAAATTTTTTAGTGGATGGGAACATCATTCATAAAATTATTGACCAAATTAATTTGTCTAAGGAAGATGGTGTCGTTGAAATAGGTCCAGGAATTGGAGCAATGACAGAAATACTTTTGCGACAAGCGGAAAAGGTTCTGTGCTATGAAATAGATAAGGATATGGTTGAAGTTCTTTCTAGAGAACTGACTAAGGGTAATTTATTGATTAAACAAGAAGATTTTCTCAAAGCTGATTTAATAAGCGACTTAAAAAATTTCAAGGTTAATCAACGAATTGTAGTTGTCAGTAATTTGCCGTATTACATCACGACACCTATTATATTTAAATTGCTAGAAGAGGAAACATCAATTGAAGAATTTTATTTTATGGTACAAAAAGAAGTTGGTTTGCGATTAACAGGAAAGCCAAAAACAAAGGATTATAACAGCCTAAGTGTATTAATTTCTTTCCAGGCGGAAGCAAACTTATTATTCGAAGTAAAGCGAAATAGTTTCTATCCTGTACCTGATGTTGATAGTGTAATCATAAGTTTGAAAAAGACAGGAAAAGATTATGGCGTGAATAATAGGGATAAATTCATCGAATTTGTTCAAAACATATTTGCCATGCGCCGGAAAACAATAATAAACAATTTGATGGCAAAATATTCTTTTTCGCGCAAAGAATTGGTGGATATTATGTCTTCTCAAGGACATAAAGAAACGTTAAGAGCAGAAGAATTATCAGTAAAAGAAATTGTTGAATTATATAAAGCATTTGTTTTTTAGGAGTAATCAATGAGGGTAAGACAAAATTGTAAAATCAATGTAGGGCTCAAAGTTTTAAATAAAAGAACTGATGGATATCATAATTTAATCTCTGTGTTTGTACCGATTAGTTTATATGATACTCTCACCTTTCGCCTTACTCCAAAAGAGATAAAGGTAAAAACAAAAGGAATTCTCCAAGAGAAAAATATAGTTTATCAAACAGCAAAGTTCATTCAACAAGAATATAATGTTAATAAAGGCATGAAAATTCATATTTATAAAAAAATACCAATTGAAGCGGGACTTGGTGGTGGAAGCGCTAATGCTGCCATGACAATAAAAATGTGTAACAAACTGTGGGGATTAAATTTGTCATTTGAAGAAATGATTAAAATAGCAGAAAAAATTGGTAGTGATGTTCCTTTTTTTGTTAGAAATGAACTTGCGATTGTTAGTGGTCGAGGTGAAATTATAGAGGACTTAAAAAGCGCAATAAAAATATTTGCTTTATTAATAAAGCCAGAATTTGGTCTACAAACGAAAGAAGTTTTTAGTCATTTGCATCAAAAAGATGAAAATAATAAGATAGAAGATGTGATTTTAGGATTTAAGGAAAACAATCTTAAAAAAATTACTGATTACATGCAAAATGATTTAGAAAAAGGAATTTCTTATGATTCAGCAAAAAAGGAAGTCATTTTAAGGATCAAAAAAGATTTAATTGATGTGGGTGCAATTAACAGTTCCATGAGCGGAAGCGGTAGTTGTGTATATGGAATCTTTGAAAACTCAAAAGAATCGCGCAAAGCAAAAAAAATATTAATCAAAAAAGGCTATTCAAGAAGAAATCTTTTTATCGTAAATAGTATAGGGTAATGGACAAAAACGTTTTACATTGAAATCGCTTTGAATAAAATTGCTGATTATGTTATAATCTAATTGAAGATACACAACGGGAGGACTTTTTAAAATGGCAATTATTCATGGAACAAAAGTAAAGTTATTTTCTTTAAATTCTAATCCTGAATTGGCTAAAGAAATTGCCGATTATATGGGGATAGAGTTATCTGAGTGCAACATAGAAAGGTTTGCAGATGGTGAAGTCGGAATTAATATTCCAGAAACAGTTCGCGGTCATCATGTTTTTGTTGTTCAATCAACATCAAATCCAGTTAATGAGCACTATATGGAGTTGTTGATTATGATCGATGCTTTAAAAAGGGCATCTGCACGGACTATCAATATTATTATGCCTTATTATGGCTATTCGCGACAAGATAGAAAGGCGCAATCACGACAACCTATTTCAGCAAAACTGATTGCTGATTTGTTAACCGTTGCCGGCGCGACAAGAGTAATTTCTCTTGATTTACATGCGGCTCAAATTCAAGGATTCTTTGATATTCCAATTGATAATTTTGAAGCAGGACCTACTATTGTTAGTTACCTAAAAGATTTAAAACTTGAAGATGCTGTTGTGGTTTCTCCTGACCATGGCGGAACAACAAGAGCAAGAAAGATTGCTATCAATTTTTCTGCTCCGATTGCTATTATCGATAAGCGTAGAGTACGTCCTAATGAAGCGGAAGTTATGAACATCATTGGCGATGTATATGATAAAAATGTGATTATTGTTGATGATATTGTTGATACAGCAGGAACGATATTAGTAGCAGCGGCAGCTTTGAAAAAAGCGGGAGCCAAGGACATCTATGTTGTTTGTACACATCCTGTTCTATCAGGAGGAGCATCAACAAAAATTCTAAATTCACAAATAACCAAATTAATAACGACCAATACCATTAAGATTCCTGAAGAAAAGAAAAACGAAAAGATTGTTCAGTTATCGGTTGCGAAAGTCATTGGTCAAGGTGTTTTAAATATTATCGATGATAAAGCAATAAGTACACTTTTCCAATACAATCCCAACAATAAATGAAATTAAAATAAGATTTTTAAGCAGTTTCTGGATAGGAAGCTGCTTTTTTTTGAGCACTACAAAAAGGTGCGGCAAAAAGTAAAAAACGTTTGACTTTAGAGGGCAAATAGTATATAATATATATTGGCTTTAAAGAGATTGGTGCTTGTTTTTGGAAAATAAAACAAAAACCTTGACAACAAAGTAGGAATATACTATAATAATAAACGCTGAAAAAAGCGAACAAGGTCTTTGAGAGCTACAAGGTCTTTGAGAACTGAATAGAACAGAAGGAGCAGGATAGAAACTATTGAGAGTTTGATCCTGGCTCAGGATGAACGCTGGCGGCATGCCTAATACATGCAAGTCAAACGGGTGTAGCAATA
>JAAYBG010000115.1 GCA_012718985.1 Acholeplasmataceae bacterium | reverse complement strand
TGGTATGAAGATAGGAAACAACTCCCCCTTTTCCATAATTTTTTTGTGTGATTTCCTCTAGTGTATACTTACCAGAAAAACACATTTTATAGAAAGGTCCCATAGGTACACAACCGCTTCTTTCAATTGACATTGGTCCATCTCCATCAAGACCATTATTAACATCGATAACCCGCCCTTTTTGATGACAAGCAACGCTTATTCCACTGCCTAAATGAGCAATAATTAGATTTAATTGTTCGTATTTAGTTTGATGGTCAAGGGCAACTCTTCTACCGATTGCTTTATGGTTCAAAGCATGAAAAATTGAGGTTCGTTCTATTTCTGCCATTCCTGATATTCGGGCAACATCTTCTAATTCATCAACAGAAACCGGGTCGACAATATACGAGGGAATTCCTTGTTGATTTCCTAAATCAAAGGCAATAATAGCGCAAAGATTTGATGCATGTTCCCCACGTTTTGTATTAATTAAAGCATCAACCATACTTTGATTAATCCTATATGTACCACTGATAAGCGGTTTCAACAATCCTCCGCGAGCAGCAATAGCAGAAAGTGAGTTTAATTCAATATTTCCATTTTTTAGCGCGAAAAGAATTAATTCTTGACGATATTCTTTTTGACTAACAATCGAAGGAAATGATGTTAACTCCTTTATACTATGTTCTATTTTACTTTCCCATATTAATTGTTCGTTTTCAAAAACAGCAGCTTTTGTTGATGTTGAACCGAGATTAATTACTAAAATTCTATAGTTCATCGTTAATCTCCTACTATTAATTATTATTTAGACATCTTACTGCAAGAGCAATAGAACTCAATTTAGATTCGTGAGAGTCCGCTCTTGATGTTAAAACAATTGGGGCTTTTGCACCCATTACAATACCAGCACTTTTGATTCCTTCACACCCAAACATCCATCCTTTATATAAGGCATTTCCTACTTCAATGTAAGGAACGATTAAAATATCGGCATTTCCTGCAACAGGACTACTGATATTCTTTGTTTTCGCTGCTTCTACACTTAAGGCACCATCTATAGCAAGTGGTCCATATAATTCACAGTCTGTTATTTCGCCCTTTTCCCACATCTCTTGAAGTTCCTTTGCTTTCAATGTTGATGGCATTTTCTCATTTACTTTTTCTATGGCACTAATAACTGCTACTTTAGGATTGATAATCCCTATTTTTTTTGCTAGTGAGACTGCATTCGTAATAATTGCTTTCATCTGTGGGATAGTTGGATCAATAATCATCGCCGCATCACTTAACAAGATTAATCGTTTTAAACGCGGAAGTTCACAAACCATGACATGACTAATTATCTGGTTTGTTCTAATCCCATATTCCTTATTTAAAACCTCTTTCATGATTATTCCAGTGTCAACTAGTCCTTTCATCAGAATATCTGCTTTACCATCACTAATTGCTCGAACTGCCAATTGACAAGCTGACGCTAGTTCTTTAGCTTCAATCATGACAAACTCTTTTGGAATTTCTCTCCCCATTTTTTTCGTTAATTGCTTTATTCTAGTGATATCACCAAACAAATGAAAAGTGCAAAACCCAAGTTCATATGCTTCAAAAATAGCATTCAGCACTTCTTCATCTTCAGGACAAGCTACTGCAACTCTAGTATGCAAGAGTTTTCTTTTGCTACTTAGCAGTTCTTTTAACGACTTCATAATTACCTCCTTCGTTAAAATTAATCCCAACTATATTATACAATATTTTTCCCTTTAAAAAAAGATTTAATCAATATTTCTATTGAATTAAATCTAGCGTTTGACCCTGAACTAGGATTTCTTTTTATCCATCACTCTTTCAAAAACTCGTAGAATTCTATTTTAAAATATACTACACTACCTTTTGTATAGTAATGCTAGTT
>JAAYBG010000114.1 GCA_012718985.1 Acholeplasmataceae bacterium | reverse complement strand
TTATATTAATTTAACATAACATAAATAAAAAACGCATGCTTTTATACTAGTTATCACTGCATGCGTTTTTATATGCTCAGGTATAGCAAAAATTTTATACTACTAAAATACTTTCATGTAAATCGTTAATAACATTTAACAAATTCTTGTTGTTTAGCATTCAAAATATTTGTGCTTAAATATTCGTTGAATTTTTGGTTGATGGCTTCTTGTTCTATATCAACTATGTTACAGATAAATGACTCCTTTAGATGTTTTAAATAAATTATATCCATTGTTTTTTTGTCAATATTACAAATTTACAATTTTCTTATCCTTCTTATAATATAAAGCTAATCTTTATCTCCAACGGATATCTTGTTACCTAAAAAAAATCTTTAATTGCAGTTGAAGCCAGATGTCCTTTATTGCACACATAATTGACATTGTTGCCATCACGAACTTACCTTTTTATCATATTTAGTTTCCATACGATCCAAGAGATAGCCAATGATTATCCCTACAATTAATGCCACTACTCCAACAATTATATTTATGATTAAATTTAATTGCATTTGTTCACCATATTCATCAATCATCGTATAAATAATTGAAAATGGTGAGGATATTAAAAGCCCAAAGATAAAGCAATAGACTCTTTGCCGTTTTATTTGTAATAAACGAGCAACTAGTTTTGATAAAACAAACAAACCAATCAACAATCCAAGTCCAACCGGAATTAGTAACAAAAGATGATTAAAAAAGGATGGAAAGTCAAGTGTAATAAACTTCTCTAAAGCTAATCCAACAGTTTCATATAAAAAGAAATAAAAACCTAAAGCCATAAGAACCATTGAACCCGATAATCCAGGAATTACAAGTGTTGCTGCCATAATAAAGCCAACGATGAATAAAATGATAAACGAAACAATACTAAGTTCTACCACGGTTTCATTGACTGGCAAAAATGGCAAAGCAACCGTAATAGCAATGGCAAGTATTACTAAAACAAAATCCCATGCTGATCTCTTTTCGCTTCTGGTCGCTTGATAGATTTTAGGAGCAGATCCAATGATAAATCCAACCATCAACATTGTCATCGGAATCGGAAAAAGTTTGATGATTGTAAGTATGACATAAAAAGAAAAAATCGACCCTAATAAAATCCCAATCAATAATCCCCATAATTCTTTAATAATTTTAAAAGGATGCGTAAATATTTCTTTCGCAGCATTGATTAAGGTGTCATATAATCCTAAAATAGTGGCAAATATACCTCCACTTGCTCCAGGGGCGACAAGTCCAACACCAATCAAACTCCCTTTCCATAAATAATTTAATTGTTTTTTCATAGTATTTCCTATTAATAAAGCTTTTTTGTATGATTTATTATATCATTTATAATAAAAAAACTCAATCATGATTGAGTTCAGTTTATTGATAACTTATTATCTTTTCTTTGATTCATTAATATTAATGATTAAGCATTTTTCATCACTGCTTCATCGACTGCTTGAACAACTTCTTCAATTGCATCGCAGCAAGTTTCATATGCTAATATTAAACTTTCTATTTTATGAATTTCTTTAAAGTCTTGTGTAGTTTGATATAATTCTCTTATTGAAGAAATAAATAATCTATCTCCTTCTTCTTCGATTGTTAAGACTTTCATAATTTTATCTTTTAAAGTGTGAGATTTTTTAAAGTTAGGAAATTCCTCTAGTACCTCTGCCATAGCATTACATTCTCTTTTTATAATATTGATGAATTTAGTTGATATTGATGAGGTTTTTTTAATATCATGAATATACATATTGATCAATATATCTTCAATAGAGTCCGTTATATCATCAATTTTTTTAATGATTATTAATATATCTTCATTGGCGATTGGAGTAATAAATTCTTTAGAAAGCTTAGCTAATACATCGCGTAAGAACAAATCAGCATTATGTTCAATCCTATGCATTTTATCTTTTTGTTCTTCTGTTATTCCACCATTAAAATTAGATACCACTTCATCAAGATATGCTACAGCTTCTCTAGCGTAGTTAAACGATTCTATAAATGTTTTAAAATAATAATTTACTTCTTTTTTACGCATTTTTCCCTCCTAGAATATAAACAAGAATAGTTTTGCAAATAAAAATCCAAATAATCCACACCCTGGGAATGTTAAAACCCAGGTCAGCACCATTTCTTTCACAATATTCCAATTAACTGATTTAAATCTTTTGGCTGATCCAACCCCCATAATTGATGTTGATTTCATATGTGTGGTAGATACAGGAATTCCCACTAGTGATGCGAAAAACAAGCATGATGAAGCAGTGATATCAGAAACAAATCCTTGATACTGTTCTAATTTGACCATATCCAGTCCTACTGTTTTAATAATTTTATATCCGCCTATTGATGTTCCGATTCCCATAAATAAT
>JAAYBG010000018.1 GCA_012718985.1 Acholeplasmataceae bacterium | reverse complement strand
AGCCACTCTACCAGCTAAAACATTATTAATCACTGAAGAACGTTTTACTAAATTGAAAGATTGAAAAATCATTCCAATGTTTCTTCTAAGTAAACGTAATTCTTTTCCTTTAACTTTACTGATGTCAACATCATTGACATATAATTCACCCCTAGTAATTGGGTGCATTTTATTAATTGTTCTTAGTAAAGTAGATTTTCCAGCACCAGATAAACCTATTATGGCAACAAATTCTCCATCATATATTTCAAGATTAACATTTTTTAGAGCTTGAAATCCATTGGGATATACTTTATCAACATTTATAAATTTTATCATAGTGCTCCTATCATGCTTAATTTAATGATTCTTTAAATCTGTAAACTGTTCTTTCTCCTTCATAATCAGCATCTGTTGCTTTCATATATCCAGTATGAGAATAAATCTTATATAAAGCATCATAACCTGCTTCAGTCTTTGCAATGTTAATAAATGCTTCTTGAAGAGCTGATTTCACCGATTTCTTCATTGTGCTAACAACAGAAATAGTATCATTATAAATACCTGTTGTCATACCAACAACTTTAGTTAATTCGAAAATATTTGCTTTGTCTGAACCAGTATAATCTTTATAGTATTTACCAGAAGATGAATTGTTATAATATGCACTATATCTTGCATCCAAGAAAATCCATGCAGCATCTACATCTCCATCTAAAACCAATTGAATAGCAGCAGGATAACCGCTTACTGTTTGTGCCCCTACTTCACCTTTTGATGCATCTGGACTTGTAGAGTTAACAAACTTCATTGAAAATGAATCAAGTAATACCGATGGATAAACATATCCTGCACCTGATGATGTTTTTTGTGTTGCACAAATCTTACCTTTTAAATCAACAACTGTGTTGATTGGACTATCCTTTAATACGATACAAATAGAATTGTAATTATTAGTTTTATTTACACTTTGTTGGCCTAGATAATTATATCCAGGAACTTTACCGTTCATAGCTTTAATTTGATCTTCATATGTAGTGTAATCATCTTGAACTTGATATTTGTCACGAACCGATGTCAATATTGGTTCAACTTTACCAGGGTCGTTAATTGAAATTCCTGCATATTGTTGTGCAGTTAAGAATCCTACTTGAATTTGGCCTGAAAGCATACCTTCTAATACCGCATTGTAGTCAGTACCAGTACTAATTTCAAATGTGTAGCCTGGCATTTCAGCTTCTAACAATTCTTCCAAAATTGGTGCTTGTGTTGAAATAATACTAGCATCTTGTGATGGAACAAATTGAATTTTAATCACCTTTGATTCAGGATCAGAGCATCCTACTAATAGAATACTAGCTAACAAAACTAAAACAAAACCAAAAATTTTCTTCATTTTTTCTCCTTCTATTATAATTTTGATTTTTATAATAGTCATTCATTTTTTAAAACAACCATTACAAAAATATTCTATCATACATAGCCCTATAAATCAATAAAAAACAGATAATATAATGAACTATTTATTCAAATAAAAATAACCCTTTTATTCAGGGGTTATTTTTATTCTCTATAAGATTAAAACACACAAAATTGGTGACCTTTACGGGATTCGAACCCGTGTATGCATGCGTGAAAGGCATGTGAGTTAAACCGCTTCTCCAAAAGGCCTATTTATAAAAATGGCGCCCCCAATAGGACTTGAACCTATGACCCCATGATTAACAGTCATGTGCTCTAACCAACTGAGCTACGGAGGCGTTTTTTTCCTTTAATTTAATAGAAAGGAGTTTGGCGATTTCCTACTTTTGCGGGCTATATAACCAACTATCATCAGCGTTAAAGTGCTTAACTTCTGTGTTCGAGATGGAAACAGGTGTGTCCACTTT